>CBHWDR010000478.1:0-3344 GCA_966112575.1 uncultured Chitinophagales bacterium | reverse complement strand
CGCGCGATCGATTATATGGAACGCAGCGTGCGTTGGTGCCGGAAGGGGGGATTGAGCCGCAACGCCGCCCTGAGCCTCTTCAATCTCTGCCAGTTCTACTCTTCCCTCACACCCGAACAGGCGGCCGCCGCAGGCTGGACACGCAGGGAACTGGATGAACGCCTGTTCCGCTGCCTCGACCAGATCCAGGAGCTCAACAAAGAGCTGAATGATCCGAACCTGGGCTTCGCCCGTCCTTTTTATACGGCCCAGCACCAGCAGCGCGAAAAGAAATTCGAACCCGCACTGGCCCGGTACCGGGAAGCCCGGCAGGTGATGAACGACGCCGGTCTGCTTCACTATCGCGAACTCCTCTATATGGACATGAGTGCGAATTTCGCCGCCCTCAACCGCTTCGATTCGGCCTACCATTATTTCCGGGCCGGGATGGAGCTCAGGGACAGCGCCCGCCTCAACGATGCGGTAACGGAAGTGACGCGTAAGCAGGTCGAGTTCGATTTCAGCCGCATCCAGGACAGCCTGCAGCAGATCCAGCTGATCACCAGTGAACAGCTGAAACAACAGAAGCTCCTGGCCCTGCAGCAGCAACAGGCCCTGGTACTCAAGCAGGCCCTCCTCGACCTGAGCCGCGAACAGAAAGCAAATGCCGACCTGGCGATCCGGAATACCCATGCCGAGCTGCTCCTCAACCAGCGGCTGGTAACGGAAAAAGAAAAGCTTCTTACCATTGCCGGTCAGCAACGCAAGCTCCAGGCAGCAGAAGCGCAGTTGCGCCAATCGCAATTGCTGGCGGCGGAAAAAGAGCTACAGGCACAGAAGCGGCAACAGGTGTTCCTGCTGGTTGCGGTCGGCTTGCTGGCCGGTGTGTTTCTCCTGCTGTTTCGCAACTATCGAAACCGTCAGAAAGCAAGGGCCCTGATCGATGCCGAGCGGATAAAAACCCAGCGTGCCGAAGCCGTGCGCAGGATGGCCGAGTTTGAAATGCACGGCCTCCGCGCGCAGCTCAACCCCCACTTCATGTTCAACTCCCTCAATGCGATCCAGGAGCAGATCCTGCGGGAGGACACGGAGAATGCCAGCATCTACCTAACCACCTTCGCCCGCATGCTCCGGCAGTTGCTGGAAAATGCGGAATACAGTTTCGTGCCCCTGGGCAAGGAACTGGAATTCCTGCGGCTTTACCTATCGATGGAACAGTTGCGCATTCCCGAACTCGACTTCCACATCGAGGTGGATCCGGGCATCGATACGACGCATGCGATGATCCCGAACATGATCCTGCAGCCCTACCTGGAGAATGCGGTCTGGCATGGGCTCTCGCCAAAGAAGGGCGAGAAGCGCATCCGGCTGTCGGTGCAGGCCGAAGGCGAGGGTCTGCGCATAGTCATTGAAGATAACGGCATCGGTAGGCAACAGGCCGCGGAACTGCAAAGCCGCTACCGGAAAGCGCATCGATCGAAAGGCATGGAGCTGTTGCAGAAACGCTTTGCACTCATCGGTAAAGAATTCGGATCGCGGATCCGCGTGGAGGTGGAAGACCTGCAGGGCCAGGGAACGGCAGCGGGAACCCGGGTTACGCTCCTGCTT
The DNA here is from genome assembly GCA_966112575.1 of uncultured Chitinophagales bacterium. GTDB lineage: Bacteria > Bacteroidota > Bacteroidia > Chitinophagales > Chitinophagaceae > Flavisolibacter. Next base: position 1,757 of record CBHWDR010000478.1, on the reverse strand, counting down.
CCGGAGACCCTCACCGAAAGCCAGCGGCAAACTGCTTACGCCCAGTTTTTTTCAGAACAACCGGCCAACAACTAACCCATCCACATCATGATCCGCGCTATTATCATCGACGACGAACCTTCGGCAGTGGAACTGATCCGTCTCCTGCTTCGGAAAAAGCTGCCGCAGGAAGTAACGGTCGTTGCAACGGCCAATGATCCGGTCAACGGCAAACAACTCATCCTCGAGCATCATCCCGATATCGTTTTCCTCGACATCGAAATGCCGCGCCTCTCCGGCATCGAGCTGGCAGCGCAGCTGCCGGAAGGCTTTACACGCATCGTATTCATCACGGCCTATGATACCTACGCGATCCACGCATTCCGGGTAAACGCCATCGACTACCTGCTCAAGCCGGTAGACCCTTCCGACCTGTTGGCGACTATTCAGAAAGTGCAGCGGGAGATGGCTGAACGGCAACCCATCGTTCAGCAGCTGCAGCAACTCCAGCAACTGCTTCGGCCGGCGAACGAACAGCCGGCGCGTATCGGGATCGCCATGGCGGACCGTATTGTCTTTGTAGAGCTCAACGATATTCTCTACTGCACGGCAAGTGGTGCCTACACATCCATTCACCTGCAGGATGGACAAAAACTGGTAGCCAGCAAGAGCCTGGGCGAATTTGAGGACCAGCTCAGGGCCTCCGGCTTCTTCCGCAGTCACCACTCTTCGCTCATCCAGCTGAAAAAAATCCGCGCCTTTCAAAAACATGACGGCGGCTACGTGGTGATGAGCGATGGTGCGCAGCTCGAAGTATCGCAGCGAAAACGGAAAGACTTTATTCAGGCCATTCAATCGCAGCTGATCTGAGCCAACACTACGTAATCGGCCCGAATCCGGTTCATATTACCGTTAAAAATATGTTAGCGGCGGTTTTAAACTTTTGGACCTCTTCCCCACTCTATTGCTGAAACCCTTTAAAACACGCTTAACCATGAAAACAAACAAAGCAATGATGCTGATCCTGGCATCAACCTTCGCAGCAAGCATCTCCTACGCACAAGTCGGTGTAAATGTCGTCAACAGCACACAGGCCTCGGTGAATAAAGCCGTCTCGGTGCAGGGAAGCACGCAGGCTGCCACCGGCAAGGCTGTTTCCACTACCAAGTCTACCACATCCGCTGCCGCGAACAAGAGCGTGCAGACCACGAAAGAGGCGAAGAACACGGCGAAAGAATCGGCGAACGTGAATGCCCGCGTGAACGCGCAGGCCGATGTACATGCCTCCGAACAGGCAAAGGCGAATGCCAATGAGAACTCGGCCATCTTCGGCGCCAAGACGGATGTAGCTACCGGCACCGATGCGAATACCCAGGTGAATGGCGGAAAAGCGATCGACAAGGCCGAAAACAAAGCGGACAAAACAAAGGACCGCGCGAAGTCGGAAGTGAAGGAAAAGAAAGCCGAGGCCGGAAAGAAAATGAAAGAGACAAAAGATAAGGTGAAAGAAACCCGGGTGGAAGCCGCAGTGGAAAGCAGCACCGATGTAAAAGCCGGAAAGCAATAATCTCTTCATGGATCACCCGAGTGCATTCTCTGGAAGCATTCGGGTGATTCTTTCTAATTCGAGTTACCTCATGAAACGCACCCTTACCCTTACCTGCCTTATTTGCTTTTGCCTGTTCGCCCGCGCGCAGAAGGACTCAACGAAAAAGCAAGGACTCCAGTTCAAGCTGGGAATCAACTACAATTCCAACCTCCACTACTATGGCCGCACC
>CBHWDR010000477.1:0-3348 GCA_966112575.1 uncultured Chitinophagales bacterium | reverse complement strand
GCACACATCAATTATTTCTTCACCACGGAAACCACCTGTCCCTCGTAGAGGTTCTGGTAGCCTTCGGTGATCAGCTGGTCGCCGGCCTGGAGGCCCGACTTCACTTCAATGCCTTCGCCGAAGGACTCACCCACAACGATCGACTTTCGGTGCGCGAGGAACTTGTCGCCTTTCTTCTCCATCACGTACACGTACTTGCCGTTCTCATCGCTCTGCACCGTATTCACCGGCAACACGATCACGTTTGGAGCGCTGTAGTCGAGGATGCGGATCTGCGCGAGCTGGTTGGGCTTGAGGTTGGCATCGGCGGGGATGCGTGCTTCGATATTGAAAGCGCGGGTATTGGGGTCGATCACCTTCTGCACCACGTTTACCGTGGCTTCGATCTCGCGGTTGTTCTGTTCCGGGAGCACGATGCGGAGCTTGGAGCCCACGTTCACGCGGCCGAGGAAATTTTCCGGAACGCCGGCCACTACCTTGAGGTTGCCGGTGTTGACGATGCGAATCTGCTGTTGCCCGTTCATGGTGGCGCCGGTGAAGATCTCGCCTACGCGCACATTCACCTGGTCGGCCACGCCCGACTGCGGCGCAGTGACCACCATCTGGCTTGCCTGCTTCTGGATCAGGGCGATCTGCTTCTTCAGGGTCTCTACCTGGGTCTGGGCCTGCAGCACGTTCTGGTAGGCGCCGATGCCCTGGCTCCAGAGGTTCTGCGTGCGGCGGTAGGTATCCTCTGCAGCCGAAAGCTGTACCCGCAGCGGCTCGATCTGCTGACGGATCAGCGCATCGTCGAGGCGGGCGAGCACCTGTCCCTTACGCACCTGCTGGCCCTGGGTCACATAGAGTGCCTTCACCACACCGCCCTGCCCATTGGGCGGAGCCACGTAGGAAATATTCGTGGCATCTACGCGGCCCTGCAGCTCAATGAAATGGCTGAAGTCCTGCGTGCCGAGCTGGAGCACCGACACGAGCTTGGCATTGTTGGCGGCAGCCGCTGTGGGATCGGCTTTCTCGATCTCGCCTTTCAGCGCGGCGATCTTCTCGGCGTTCTGCTGCTGCTCTTTTTCGAGGCGGGCGAGTTCGGCTTTCTTATCGTTGAGTTTTCCTTTTTCGTCCTTGGCGGCACTGCCTCCGCATGATGCAGCCACCACGCTAATGAAGAGGAGTCCCAGAATTTGCTTTCTCATAAATCTTGATTGTGTCTGTTGATATTCGGTGTCTGATTCGGTTCGGTTGATTAGAGGCGGCCCAGTGAGCGGAGGTAACTGGTACGGGATACCACCGCGTTGTACAGGGCCTGAATGTAATTCGACTGCGCGGTCTGCAGGTCGTTCTCCGCCTGGATCACTTCATACGACTGCGTAGCCACGCCCTGCTCGAATTTGATCTTGGTGGTGCGGTACACGCGTTCGGCCAGCTGCATGTTCTGCTCCAGCTCCGTGAGGTTCGACAGGGAAGTGAGCAGCTGCTGCCGCGTGACCGTCTGCTCCAGGTCGATGCCCTGCTTCACCAGGGTGATGTTGTTCTCCGCCTTCTCCACGTTCAGCCGCGACTGCTGCACTTTGTAGCGGCGCTGCCCGCCGTCGAAAATGGGAATAGCTACATTAAGGCCGATATAGGCGCTGTTGATCCAGGAAGTGGAGGAGTTGGTAAAGAACTTCTGGCCAAGGGCGTTCAACGTATAATTGGCCTGCGCGGCAACCGTAGGGATATAACCCAGGCGGTTGCGCTTGAGGTCGAGCTCCTGCAGGCGACGGGCCGAGCTAAGTGCGCGTACCTCTGCGCGGTCTTCATATTTGAAATCGGCGGCCAGGATATCATCGCGCAGCGTCGTGCTGTTAAGATCTTCCTTCAGCATCACGGTATCCTTCTGCGACAGCCCGAGTGCGAACTTGAGGGCGGCGTAGCTGAGGTCCACGCCGGAAGCCACCTGGTTGCGGGTGGTCACGAGGTTGTTGATCTGTACCTGGTCGCGGTCGAGCTGCAGGCGCTCGGCGAAACCGTTTACATACATCAGCGAGTCGTCGTGCTTCAGCCGGCGGAGGCGGGCAAGCCCCGAATCGATGAAGGCCAGCTGGCGCTCGGTGACGAGGATGGCGTAATAGCGCTTGTATGCCGAATCCTTCACCCGGTCCTTCACCGCGTCCACCTGGGCCTGGCTCAGGTCGAGCGCGGTCTGGCGGGCCTGGAGGCCTACGAATACGTCGGGCTGGAAAAGTAGCTGGGTAAGCGTAGCGCCGGCGGCCAGGTTCCAGGGCTGCTGGAAGCTGACCTGGCGGAGTGCCGGAGCCGGCACGTTGGTGATGGGGCCCGAGCTGCCCTGCACGCCTTCATCCTTCAGGATCTGGTACACGGCGGTGGAGGTGGCGTCGGGGAAGAGGATGGCCGGGAGCTTGATGTAGTGCTGAATGCCTACGTTACCAGCGATCTGCGGATAGGCCTGGCCCAGGATCTCACGGTTCCTGGCCACCTGGATCTGGTAGTCGATCTGTGCGTTCTTGAGTTCCACTACATTCTTGTAGGCCAGGTCCACGGCTTCTTTTACGGTAAGCTCATAGCGTTGCTGCGCCTCGGACCGCAGGAGTCCGAACACGGCCAATACCAGGGCGCCGATGGTCTTCAAATTCATGTGTTCTGTTTTTTTCGTTGCGTTTTGTATTTCTGGATCAGCTTCTGCCCCTTGGCAGTGGCCAGTCCGTAGAGGAAGTGCTCCAGGAGCTGCTCCTCGATGTAGATCAGGTTGGTACGGTTGGTCGGGAATACATCCGAGTCGAAGGAGATCATCAGGGTATGCAGCCGGTATCGGGTGAGGATCTCGGCGTCGATGTCGTCGCGGTACAGGCCTTCCTCCTTCCCTTTCTCCAGGTTCTCCCTGATCACCTTGTACAGGAAGTTGTTGCGGAAGTCGAGGAACTTGCTATAGGCCTTGTGATGATACTTCTGGAGGTCGAACATGAGGGCCGGGTTCATGTTGCTCAGCATCTCTTTCAGCATGTCGAGCGAAAGGAAGATCTCGTGGATCACATTCTCGCCTTTGCGGTTGCAGACCATGCACTGGTCGCGGTTCTCCGCAAGGGTGAGGTCCAGCACGGCGGTTACGAGTTCATCCTTGTCCTCGAAGTATTGATACAGCGTTTTCTTCGACATGCCCAACTGCGCGGCAATGTCATCCATCGACACGGAGCGGATGCCGTAGCGGTGAAACAGCTCGTTGGCCTTACCCAGTATGCGCTCTTTAGGTTCCATAATCGGGCGCAAAACTATGGAAACTTTTAGCGGAACGGGAGTTTCCATGCAATTTTTTTGGATGAATGACCGGTTTTACCGGATGAATGGCGGGTTGTTCGG
>CBHWDR010000476.1:0-3350 GCA_966112575.1 uncultured Chitinophagales bacterium | reverse complement strand
GCCTGCATCCCCTCCTCGCCGGGCTGCTGCTGGTGGTCTTCCTGGCCGTCCCGGAGTTCTACGCCTATACCTACGTGCCGCTGTTCGATCTTCCGAATGCCGTTTATTTTTTCATCGGCGTATATTTTCTCGTGCGCTTCTTCGATACGGAACGGATGCGGGAGTTGCTGGTCTCCTCGCTCGTCCTGGGGCTGGCCACTTACATTCGTTCCGAGACCCTCCTGCTCCTTGGCATGCTCTGGCTGGCCGTAGTCTGGCACCAGGTAAAGAACTGGCATAGCGGCAAGCGCCTGCTGCGCACCATACCGGTATTTTTTCTGCCCGCACTGGTCCTGTACCTGCTTTCCGTTACGGTCTATTCCCACTTCTACCTGCCCGTAGCCTACGAGGTCAGTGGCCTGGTGAACCGCGACCCGCTGAACCTGGCCCGCCTCTGGGAGCGGTTCGCACAGATGAACACGAAACTGATCTTCAGCGAATTCGGGATCTCGTGTTACGGCTATTTCTTTTTCTTCTTCCTCGTGCTCTTCTTCACGGATTTCGTATTCACCGACAGCTGGAACCTGCCGGCCCGCAACTGGGTGTACGCCGTGCTGGTGGTCTACCTTGGCCTGCCCTTGATCGGGCATCTGCTGCCCTTGATGGACATCATGAATTCCACCAAGCGCGGACTATTCAAGCTCTTTCCCCTCATGCTGCTCTTCTTCGCGCAAAGCGGCCTGCTTCGCCACCTGTCGGCGCGAATACAGCAATGGGAGCACCGTGCTCCGCGAGTTGAAGGAAAGCAGGCTGTTTAATCGAAGCGTACGGGCTGCCGGCTACGTTCGCGCATCAGTTTTCTGGAAGGCCGTTCGATCTTCCGGAAAATCCGGCTGTTGATCAGGCCTAAGCGCTGCAACCGATACTGCAGGCTCACGCGCAGCACGCCGAGTCCATAGATGGCGCTCCGGCGCAGGTTGATGGAGGAAGCTTCTTCAAAATACTTGGTGGGACAGGTGATCTCGGCGATCTCGAAGCCGGCATAGAAGACCTGGGCGAGCAGCTCGTTGTCGAATACAAAATCATCGGAATTCTCCTCGAAGGGAATGGCTTCGAGCACCGCGCGGTTGTAGGCGCGGTAACCGGTATGGTATTCCGAGAGCTTCTGGTTGAGCAGCAGGTTCTGGGTCATCGTCAGCACCCGGTTGAAAAAGTACTTGTAACCGGGCATGCCGCCTTTCAGGGCGCCTTTGCCGAGGATGCGCGAACCCAGCACCACGGGATAAGTGCCGCTGGCGATCAGGCTGGCCATGGGAAGGATGAGGGAAGGCGTGTACTGGTAGTCGGGGTGCAGCATCACGATGATGTCGGCGCCGATCTCCAGGGCCTTGCGGTAGCAGGATTTCTGGTTACCACCGTAGCCTTTGTTCTTTTCATGGCGGATGAGGTGAACGATGCCGATCTCACGGGCTACGGCCAGAGTGTCGTCGGTGCTGGCATCATCCACAAGGATCACTTCATCCACAATTGCGCGGTCGATCTCCGCATAGGTAGCGCGAAGCGTTTTGGCCGCATTATAGGCCGGAAGGACCACCACCACTTTTTTCCCCTGGATCATATCAGCTTGAGTAGGCCGACAAGATAGAGACAAATCGGTAAATGGCGGATCGCTTTCGTCTAAATGCGGCCACGCTCCGTTGCTCAGGGTTTTTTCAGGGGCAGGGCGAGCACCCGGCTGCCTACGGCTCTACCCTGTGCGAGACCCGCATCTACCGCATGCGTATAGTGAATACCGCCGAGTACCCGGCTCCAGCCTGAAGATTGTTCGTAATCGGAAATGCTGGTATAAGCGAAGGGTCCGTAAAGCGCATCGTGCGTGTGGTCGACAAAAGGATGATCATTGCCGAACCAGGCACGGAGTACTTCAGCCGAGGCCCCGGAAATGGCGGCGTGCGCTGCCGGGAACTCGGGATGCGGCGGCGTGGGCACCACCGTGTTGTACAAGGGATGGCCCAGTACATTGCGGAAGACGGTGATCGGGCGAACGGTCTTGTAAACATACTTCGTGCGGAACACGGAGATCGTGGCATCGGCTACGGCCATGCCGTGCTGGGCATAGGCGGTCGCTGCCTGTTCCAGGTCGAAGCCTTCGGCCATGATCAGTTGCGTCAGCACTTTGGTGAGGTGCGTATGTCCGTTGTAGTTACCCGGCGTCTCAGCCCAGGTGCGCACCAGCAGCGTATCCTGGCGGGTCAGGTTCGATACGATGTTCCAGCTGTTCAGGACCATGTTCATGTAGGGTGAACCGGGTGTGGTGGAATAGGGCACCGGAGGGCCCGGCTGGGTCAGGGCTGCTACGTTGGGTACGATTGAACGGAAATCCCCCCAGTTGGGCGTCACGCCCGGACCGAAGCCCGGTGGCGTTGGCTCCCACTGGCCGGGAGCGACCGGCATCACCGGGTTGTAGATGGGGAAGGGCGGCAGGCCGCCGTCGCGCTGGCTCCAGGCGAAAACGGAGTCGGCCACCAGCTTGCCAAATGCGACCGAGCGGGCCAGGTCTTCGGCAGAGGCTTCCCCCTGGTAGGCGGCCAGGTTATTGGCTTCCGTCTGGTTGACCAGGTTCAGGTTGGCCGGCGAGGTGGCTGCGAAGAATTTGCGGATCACCTGGGCCATGGCCGCATTGGCCGAAGCGGGCCAATAGTAGTCTTTCCGGGCTTCCACCGGGAACGAATAGCCGGTGAGTAGCTTGAAAGCCGACTGGTAAGAAGGCATGCCGGGTACAACGGACTCGTACAGCGCCACACCGGAGTAAGCCAGGGCGCGGCCGGCAATGCCCGGGCCGAAGCCGGGCGTGGTCCGGGTCAGGTCGGCTTCGAGGTTGAACCAGGAAGTGGCGATGGTGGAGGGATATTGTTTGGTGTGGCGGAGCGAGGCGGCGCTGCGGGCGCTGGCCTGTGCGGTTTCTTCGCGCGGCGTCTCCGTTTTCTTACAGGCGCTCAACGCCAGCAAGAGCAAAAGGGCGGCAAGGGGTAATCGTTTCATCATTTCAGATTTGGGTGATCGATGCGGGTTTCAGGAATAAAATTCCGCTGTGCGAAGACGGGTAACTGGTCAAAACGCGACATTATCGCCGGAGGCCGAGGATCCGTTCGGGAGCGTTCAACTCCTTCTGGAAAAAGCGCGCGGAGGTAGTGCCGGTAAAGGCCCGGTAATCCTTGGCCATGTGCTGGTAGTCGGCATAGCCACACTGCAGGGCGATGCGGGAGCCGTCGAGCCCGGGTTGCCGCAGGTGCAGGAAATACGAGCGGGTAAATCGAAGGATGCGAAGGAAGGTTTTGGGCGGGACGCCGATGCGTTGCAGGCAATGGCGT
>CBHWDR010000475.1:0-3362 GCA_966112575.1 uncultured Chitinophagales bacterium | reverse complement strand
CAGATGCGCTGATGCTCCGCACGGCGGGTCTCGTCCATGTTCGGCTCGAAGGCCTGGTCTTTTTTCCAATAGGCCTCGATCTCCGCGGTATCCTTCCAGAAGCCGATGGCCAGCCCGGCAAGATAAGCCGCACCGAGCGCCGTCGTTTCCGTGATCTGCGGACGGATCACAACCGTATCGAGGAGGTCAGCCGGGAATTGCATGAGGTAGTTGTTCACAGTAGCGCCGCCATCGACCCGCACTTCGCGGATGGGCAGGCCGGCATCCCCTTCCATAGCCTTGAGCACATCCATGGTCTGGTAGGCGATGCTCTCCACGGCGGCGCGGGCGATGTGCGCATCGCTGCTGCCCCGCGTGAGGCCCACGATCATGCCGCGCGCCTGCTGGTTCCAGTAAGGCGCACCGAGTCCGGTGAATGCAGGAACCATGTACACGCCGCCATTATCCTCCGCCTTGCGGGTAAGGGCTTCGATATCCGAAGATTTCTGAATGATCTTCAAGCCGTCGCGCAGCCACTGCACCACGGCGCCCGCAATGAACACGCTTCCTTCCAGTGCATAATTCACCTCCCCGTTGAGGCTCCAGGCGATCGTGGTCAGCAGATTATTCCTGGAGGCTACGGGTTTGGTGCCTGTATTCATCAGCATGAAGCAGCCGGTTCCATAAGTGTTCTTCACCATTCCCGGGCGGAGGCACATCTGTCCGAAGAGCGCCGCCTGCTGATCGCCGGCAATGCCGCAAACGGGGATCTCTGCCGCGGTGAGCAGCTGCTGCGTATATCCATAGATCTCGCTGCTCGACTTTACTTCGGGAAGCATGGAACGCGGGATGGTCAGCAGTTCCAGTAGCTCGTCATCCCACTGCAGCGTATGAATATTGTACACCATCGTACGCGATGCATTGGTCACATCGGTCACATGGGCCTTACCATTGGTGAGCTTCCAGAGCAGCCAGCTGTCGATCGTGCCGAAGCAGAGCTCTCCGCGTTCGGCCTTCCCCCTTGCGCCCTCCACGTTGTCGAGGATCCACTTCACCTTGGTGGCGGAGAAATAGGCATCGGTGACGAGACCCGTTTTTGTGCGGATGATCTCCGCAGATCCATCCCGGCGCAGCTGATCGCAATAGTCGGCCGTGCGGCGATCCTGCCAGACGATGGCATTATAGATGGGTTGTGATGTGGCGCGGTCCCAGACCACCGCGGTCTCGCGCTGGTTGGTGATGCCGATGCCTGCAACATCATGAATGGTCAGTCCAGCTTTGAGAATGGCTTCGGTGGCCACACCGAGCTGGGTCGACCAGATCTCGTTGGCATCATGCTCCACCCAACCGGGCTGGGGGAAGATCTGCGTGAATTCCTTTTGCGCCACCGACACCATGCGGCTTTCCCGGTCGAAGAGGATCGCACGGGAGCTGGTCGTACCCTGGTCGAGGGCTAAAATGTATTTCGACATGCAAGCAAATTATACAGTGTTGAAAATAAACCACCCCACTACATGTGTGCGCAACAGTTACCCACAGGACTAGCGTAATTGTGCAAAAAGGTCGGGATAGTCGGAGATGATGCCATCCACGCCAAGGGCCTTCAGGCGCTTCATCACGTCCAGGTCGTTGACCGTCCAGGGAATGACGCGGATCCCGCGGGTGCGGCACTCCTTCACCAGTTCCGGCGTCACGAGGGCAAAATTGGGACTGTACACGGCCGGTGTGAAGCCCAGCTCTTTCAGCTGCTCGTCGAGCGAACGCTTATCGGTCGCTTCCATCAGCAGCGAGGTGCGCACATCGGCGTACTTGCGGTGCATGACCTGCAGGGCACGCGGATCGAAGGATTGCAGGATGGTGCGTGAAGCGATGCCTTTCGCTTTGATCACAGCCATGGCCAGGTCAACGAAGGCTTCCACCGGCGGATGCTTCTTCCCGTCATTTTCCGGCTTCGACTTGATCTCGATATTATACTCCATTGATCTGCCCTTGCTGCGCGCATAGGCTTCCGTAGCATCCAGCAGGTCAGCGAGAAGCGGCTTATAGACAGCGATCTTCTTCTGCCTTGGGTAATCAGGATGCGGCTTGAGGCCGACATCATACTTCTTCACGCTGTCGTAGGGCATGCGATAGATCAGGCGTTTCGCACCTTCTCCTTTCTCGAGGGTCTTTCCTTCCGGCGTGGTGGTGATGTTCTCGTTGAAATAAACATCATGCGATACCACCACCTGTTGGTCCTGTGAAATGACCAAATCCATTTCCAGGGTGGTCACATCAAGGTCGATGGCGTGGAGCATGGCCGGGATGGTATTCTCAGGGTAGAGCCCGCGGCCGCCGCGGTGCGCTTCTTCGTCAAATGCGGCAGGCCTTGAGGCAGAGGCGGAAGGCTGAGGCGTTTTGCAGGCTGCCAGTGCCAGCAAAGCGGCCCAGGCGAGAAGATGCTTGCTCATCGGTTCAGGATTTAAGGTAATTGCCTTTACGCAGGAGTTCGGCCCACACGCGATAGCCCTCACTGTTGAGATGCAGGCCATCGATCGTATACTTTTTGTCCATTTTCTTGTTCGCATCGAGATAGTGCGGGTAGAGGTCGATCAGGGTGACCTTCTCCCGTGTGGCCAGCTTCTTCAGCTCCGCGTTCACGAAAAGAATATGCTCGTCCTTGTTGTAATGGTTCTTGAATTGCGTGAACTCATTGTTCACCGGCATCAAGGTATGAAAATAGATCTTCGTTTTCGGCGATTCCGTTTTGATGCGGCGGATCATCGTTTCGTAGTTGCGCAGGATCAGGCTGTCGGGGATGTTGCGCGAGATGTCGTTGATGCCGATCAGGATAAAGACCTTGGCGGGCTTGCCCTCCGTCACTTCATCCAGGCGCTGCAATACGCCATAGGTGATATCACCCGAGATCCCCCGGTTGCGGGCATTGCTCATGCCGAGCAGCTCATTCCAGTCGACACCGGCGGTAATGCTATTGCCGAGGAAAACCACGTCCGATTTTGCATTCGGATACGCCCGGAACTGCTGTACCCGGAGCTCGTAATTATTGGGGCGGAAAGCTGTGTCGTACTTAGGTGGCTGCGCCAGGCCCTGCAGCGAAGCAGCCAACAGGGAAGCGAGTAGAATTTTTTTCATATGCGATCAGATCGAAATGCTTGATGAATAGGTGTTGCCGAATCGGTCCGTAGCTTTTACGGTAACCTTTCCGGTCTTCCGTGGCACCACGGCACGAAACAGGTGCTTGGTCATTTTGGGCTCTGCAAAACCACGCGGCTTGGGCAGGTCGGGGCCCAGCATGGCTTTGTAGGCATCGCTATCGAAGCCCTCGAATTGCTCAAGCGCACCCTTCGACACCCCGTCGACGAAGTACTCGGTCTTCCATTCGG
>CBHWDR010000474.1:0-3366 GCA_966112575.1 uncultured Chitinophagales bacterium | reverse complement strand
GAAGACGGAAAGCTTCCGGGTACAATCCGTTTTCTCGCATCTTGCGGCTAGTGAAGACCCCGGCCAGGACGCGTTCACACAGGAACAGGCATCTGTTTTTCTCCAAGCCACGGAGACCTTGTCCGCTGTGCTTTCCTATCCCTTCCTCCGGCATATTTCTAACTCTGCTGCCATCATCCGTCACCCGCACCTGCAACTCGATATGGTCCGTCTCGGTATTGGCCTCTATGGCATTGAGATCGACAACGCAGGCTTGCTCGACCTGCAGCCGGTGGCCAGGCTGCGTTCCACCATTGCCCAGTTGAAACGGGTTCCCGCAGGCGGTACCGTCAGCTACAATCGCCGTGGCCTGTTGCACCGCGATTCCCTCGTGGCCACAGTGCGTATCGGCTATGCCGACGGCTATTCCCGGCAGTTCGGGCATGGAAAAGGTGAGCTGCTTATCCGCGGGCATCGTGCTCCGACCATCGGAACCGTATGCATGGACATGACCATGTTCGATGTGACCGATGTGCCCGGGGTCCAGGAAGGGGACGATGTGCTCCTCTTTGGTCCCCAGCTGCCCGTACAAGACCTGGCCGCCCGGATCGGCACGATCCCCTACGAGCTGATGACCGGCATCTCGCAACGGGTGAAGCGGGTGTATTATCAGGAGTAGTTGGCAGAGTTTGCGTAGTTCGCGAGTTCGCGAGTTCGCGAAGTTCTCAGTTCAAAAGTTCAACAGTTCAAATGTTCAAGAGTTGCCTAGTTCTCCTTCACGAGCTTCTTGGTGAGCACAATGTCCCTGCTTTTTACCTGGAGTGTATACATGCCTTTGGCGAAAGAGGAGAAGTCGACGCCAAGATCGTTGATACCGGCATGAAGTGGCTGGATACGTTGGACGAGCAGCTTGCCCATGGAGTCGAAAAGAAACAAGTGCACCACTTGTTCATCCGGGCTATTTAATTCAAAACGCAGTTGCTGGTGAACCGGGTTTGGAACGGGGCCGAAGCTCAGGCCCGTGATCGCGCCCAGGCGGATCACGCGTGAGAATTGCGCCTTCGAGCCGGAGACGAGGCGCACCCGGTACTGCATCGTCGTCGACAGGGGCTGCGGGTCGGTCCAGTTATAGGTATTGCGCAGAGCGCCGTTGGCATAGGCGGGCAAGGTAGCGAGGGTACTGAAATCGCGGCCATTGGTACTTCGTTCCACCACAAAGCTCAGGGCTCCTTCTTCCCGGTCGGTGGTCCATTGCAGGGCGGCGCGGCCCGCGGCGATGGCGCCCGTGAACGAGAGCAAGTGTGTGGCGAGCGGATCGGCGCAGTCCAGCACGTTCAGGGTGAGAATGGAGGTGGCATCGGCAAAGGCACAGCTGCTGCTGGTGATATTGGCAGCCGTTGAGGCTACCACCACCCGGAACTTCGTTCCACTATCGGCCGCACTGGCCACGAAGGATGGGTAGGCCGTATAGAACTCCCAGTTCGATCCGTTCCAGGTGGGTGTGCCATTGCTTACCGGTCCCGCATCATTCCAGGAGCTGCCGTTGTCGGTACTCTTCTGCCATTTGAAATAGGTGTAGTTGTTGAAATAGGAGCGGATCCAGGCACCCAGGTCCACGACATTGCCTTCACAGACCTGTGGGTTGTTGTTGGGCGTGAACGCCAGGTTGGGCGAACAAGTGGCTACGGAAATATCATCGAGGGCCCAGTCGTTGCCACCGCCGCCGGGTGCATTGTTGAAGACTTTCAGGGTGAAGCTGTTCTGTGCCGGGCCGGTGCGGAAGGTGAAGCCTTTCTTGATCCACTGGCCGGTGTACTGGATGTTGCCCGTGGTGTAATAATCCACGCCATCGACGTTGAACGAGAGGTTGGGGTACACACCCGAGGAGTCGCCGGGGGCAGTGGGAATATAGCCGGTACTACCGGAGCCGCGCCCATTGGAATCGCAACCGCAGCGGGAACAGATATTGCGGAGCCAGACCGAAATTTCGTAATAGGTATTCGGGCAGAGACCCGAGATCGTCTGCTGGAAGGCCGAGTCGATCCGGTAGGCCGCATTGATCACGAGCATATAGCCGGCATTGCCGTTGGCTACCGTGTCGGCAGCAGGATTGCCCGAGGTAGGGGAGGCGGCTCCCGTATGGTCGCCGATGATGTCCCAGACACCGAAAACACGGCGGGTGTTGTCGGGGATGGGCCAGGCATTGCTGGTGGCATAGCCCGTGTTGATACTGGTATTGTTGGACACGCCGTAGAAATAGTCATTGGGGGTGCCGGATGTGAAGTTGGCATAGGTATAGCCTACCGGCACGTTGGCGGAAGCGCCCCGGTTCCGCGGCCGGCCCGTGCCGAAAGTGCCGTTGAATTCGGTACCGAGCGCATTGGCGCCTACCGCGTTGGGACAGATGCCGACATTCTGGTACACAGCTACCGTGCGTGCCGGGAAGCTGAAGAAGCTCAGGGAGCCGCCGCTTGGCCGGTAGGTGACCGATCCGCCGCCGAGGCTGAGCGTAGTGTTGTAGGGTGCAGTGACGCGTACCTGGTAGGACGCGATCATGATGCAGGTATTGCTGTAGAAAGAAGGTTTGTGGGTGTTGGCAACGCGGCCGCGGCGAAAAGCGGTAGCGGGGGCGGAAGCGCCATTGTATCCAAGATTGATCCGAATGGTAACGCCGTTGATCCAGCCCTGGTCGTCGCCGACGGCATCGGTGAATTGCTTGTAGATCTTTCCCTCGTTGGTGAGTACGCGGACCGTGCCGGCGATATAGCTGGTGCCCGTTGGGATCACATCGTAATAAGCGCAGCTGTCAAAGGTGCCGGAGCGGACCACTACCGAAGCGCGGATCTCGAGGATATCGCCGGGTTCCACCGTGCCTCCGCTGGTGCCCTTGGTGAGGTTGACATAGCTCTTTCCGAAGTCGATGCTCTGGGCGGCGAGGTGCCCTGCATTTGCCAGCAGGGCAAGCAGCAGGAGGAGGAGCAGTTTGGAAAGTTTGGTTTTCATGATACTGGATTTCGACGGGTATCGAAGGCCCGGAACAAAGGTAGACGCTCGTCCAGGGCAGCACAATAGGTAAATCCCATAGAAAAAGCAGGGCAGTTTACCTGTATGCTTTACGATGCCTTACTCGTAGGAGCAGAACCAGCGTTCGTCCCAGCAAGTCGGGTCGTCGGAGCGAACAGGCTTACTCACAAGCGTTTGCGCCTGGAGATGAACGACTTTCAAAACCGTTTTGGAAATAAGCGGGTCGCTGGAAGGAGCGATGGACAGCAGTGCCTGCGTCAGGGAGATAGCGGATCCGTTTTTCATAAATAATTAGTTTGGATTTTGATTGCGCGTCGAAAATTACAATACAACATCGGTATTTAAAAGGTTGGACTACGGAAA
>CBHWDR010000473.1:0-3371 GCA_966112575.1 uncultured Chitinophagales bacterium | reverse complement strand
TGGAAGAAGAAGTTCAGGCTCATTTTTTTGTAGCGCAGTTCATTGCCCAACCCACCGAAGAAAGAAGGCATGGTCTGGCCGATCACCACGTAGTCCTTCGGATCGGAGATGTTGCCGCTTTTGTCAACGTCTTCAAACTGCGGGATGCCCGTTTGCGGGTCGATGCCTGTGAAATGAAAGCCTTTCACTACGCGGATGGATTGGCCCACCTCGTAACTGGCCGCATCGGCGGAGTTTTCGAGACCGGGGTATTCCAGCAGTTTATTTTGCGGAACGGTCAGGTTCAGCGTGGTATTCCATCCAAAATTCCTGGTGTCGACGTTGGTCGTGTTGAGGTCAAACTCCCAACCTGAGTTCTCCACTTTGGCGGGGAAGTTGGCAATGTAGCTGGTGAAGCCGGATTGAGGCGACAGGGTGTTGCCCACCAGTTGGTTGGAAGATCGGTTGTTGTAGTAGCTGGTGGTAAACAGGATTCTGTCTTTCAGCATACCCAGTTCCAGTGCCGCTTCAAACTTCTTATTGATCTCCCAGCTATAATCGGGGTTGAAGATGGATGTGGGCTGCAGGCCTGATGTGCCGCCATAGGGAAAAGAGACGGGGCTCCAGCTATCGAGGTACTGGTAGTCGCCGATCTGGTCGTTACCCGTGGTGCCATAGCTGCCCCTGAGCTTTCCAAAGCTAAGGAAAGGCAGTGCGTTTTGAATGGCGTTCTCTTCGGTGAACAGCCAGGCAGCACCAACGGCGCCGAAGTTTCCATACTGGCGGTTGGGACCGAAGCGGGAAGAGCCGTCGCGGCGGAAGGTCAGGTTCAGGATGTATTTGCGGGCCAGGTTGTAATTGATCCTTCCGAAGGCTGACTGGTAGTTGTACTGGCGGTGGTAGGAGTTGCGCGGCGTGATAGTGCCTGCAGAATAGACGTCTTTTAATAGCGCATCACTGGAGTAACCGGTGCCTTGCAGGTACTGGCCATCGGAAAGGCTTTGCTGCCAGCTCATGCCGGCCAGCAGGTTGATGCGCCCGGCGCCTGCATAGAAGGAATAGGTGGCCTGCGGCTCGGCCAGCCAGGAAAATACGGAAGCATTGCCAAACTGGCTGATGCTGCCGGTATAGGTTTCGGGATTGAAACCTGCTTCCGGTAATGTCTGTGTCTGCGTCATGTTGGTCTGCGTGACGCCGAAGTTCACCTTGAGATCGAGACCGGAAACCGGTGTGTAACGCACAGCCGTGTTGCCAATCAGGTTGCTGGTTCCGGTTTCGTAGGTGCGGTTCAGGTAAGCCAGCGGGTTTTGGGTGTTGCCCCACCAATAAAGGCTGCCATCAGGTTTGTAGAGCGGCAGGTTGGGTGGCAGGTAAAAATATTGAGTGAGATCGGTGGGAATGCTGTTGTTCTTGTCGCGTGTATAGTTGAAAGAAGCGGAAACTCCCATCTTTCCACTTTGCGAAGTATGGTCGGCGTTGATGAAAGCACCACCCTTGGTGAAGGCCATGTCGCCGGGCATTACGGTCGTTTCGCGGCGGAAGTTGCCACTGGCGAGGAAGCGTGTCTGTGCATTGCCACCTGAAAAGGAAACCTGTGCATCTGTCAGGTGGGCCGTGTTGCCGATCAGCAGGTCCTGGAAGTCTGTATAGGCATTCTGGTCCCACTCCAGGAGGTCTGGAGCGTTGTTGGCATTCGGCGTCAGCGCGTCGTTTTGAAACGCTTCTTTTCTCAGTTGCAGGTACTGCGCCGTATTCAGCATATCGAGGCGGTGCGATACTTTGCTGATACCGCTGTAAACGTTGACATTCACGCGGCCTTTGCTCGCACTGCCTTTTTTGGTAGTGATCAGCACCACGCCGTTGGCAGCCCGTGAGCCGTAGATGGCGGTGGCGTCGGCGTCCTTGAGCACGTCAATCCTTTCAATGTCGTTGGGGTTGAGGGTGCTTAAAGGGCTTTGCTGGCCGTTGGAGCCGTCGAAGAGATTAAGTGGGGATGTGAGGAAGGGCACACCGTCGATCACGTAGAGCGGTTCGTTGCCCTGCGAGATCGAGTTTTCACCGCGGATGCGCACTTTGTAACTGGAGCCGGGCAGGCCGTTCGAAGACTGTATCATCAGGCCGGTAACCCTGCCCTGGATGGCAGCGATGGGATCGGAGACCGGCTGGTTGCCGATGGTTTCGGCTTTAACACTGGAAACAGAACCGGTGTTGAGTCGTTTGGAAGTTTTGCCATAACCCACAATTACGGTTTCATCCAGTTGATCGTTGGCCAGGGTGAGCGTAACCGTCAGGAATTCTGAGCCCGCTGTTACCACGCGGGTTGTATAGCCCACGTAGGAGACTTCCAGTTCATCACCGGGTGTCACCCCGCGGAGGGTGAACGTGCCCGAAGGCGTAGTGGTGGTGCCAATATTCTTTCCGCGCACTTTTACTGAAGCACCGGGCAGGGGCGTGCCTGCAGCATCGGTAACCTTTCCGTTAACGTCAATGAAGGCAGGCATACCAGAGGCGCTGCTAGCGATCGTCTCGGGCTTTAATACAATGGTTTGGTCAATGATATCGTAGTCAAGACGCGTTGCGGCAAGTGTTTGGTCCAGCGCTTCCCTGATGCTGGCATTGGTGACCTGTACGCTTACTTTTCCGGCTTTTTTGATCTCTTCGGTTTTGTAAAGGAAGAGATAGCCGGACTGGCGTTTGATTTCCTTGAGTACTTTTTCGAGACTTACGTTCTTGAGATGCAGCGTCAGGTTTTGCGAATAAGTATTCGCGGAAACCTGTAAACTGGCAGCCAGCAGAAGTACAGCAGTAATTCTCATAATCTTCCACGTTTTCGACCCCCGGAAAGCGGGTCGGTTCTGGGCAATTTGCATAGTTTTGTGAGGTTTGGTTAACAATAAACAGTCTTGCTTGTTTCATGTTTGACCGACCTTATACCGCTCCGGGTGCCTCCGGAGCGGTTTTTTATCAGGTCCACATGAGAGATCGTTTTTATCGATCAGCTATTTTTTTCAATTCTTATCTTTTTTCCCTGCACCGTAAAGCGAACACCCCCTACCAGTTCCAGCATGCGCAACACTTCCGACAGGCGGGCCTGCCGGCGAATGGCGCCGGTGAAGTGACCATCGGGGATGGATCCCTCGTAATAGATTTCAGCGTCGTACCAGCGAGACAGTTGCCGCATGATCACCGGCAGGTCGTCATCATCAAAAAGAAAAAGTCCATTCTTCCAGGCGATGGCTTGTTCGGTGTTGACGTTCTTGTTGATCCGTATCGTATTTGTTCCGTTGAGCAGGGCCTGCTGGCCCGGGAAAATAATTTCAGAAGCTTGTTTTTGGCTGACAGCGATCTTACCCTGCAATAGTGTCACCTTCATCGATGCTTCGTCGTCGTAC
>CBHWDR010000472.1:0-3373 GCA_966112575.1 uncultured Chitinophagales bacterium | reverse complement strand
ATCGCCCTTCTTCCAGCTCCTGCTCACCCGTGCGTAAGCGCCGGCGGCCGGTTGGCTGTAAGCCTGGCCATTGACCCGGATGGTGGCCCCGGCAGCCCAGGCCGGTATGCGCACGTGGAGGGCACAGTTTGCCGGGAGGGCTTCGATTTCAAACCGCACGGCTCCCTGCCAGGGATAATCCGTTTTTTGCCGGATACGAACCGGTTGTCCTTTCCATTCGGTAGCCAGCTCGTTGCTGCTGAAGAGGTGTACATAAATAGCAGCTCCCGATTGCCCGTACATATAGCTGCTTACTTCCGCAAGCGTGCGCACCACATTGGGCGGGCAGCAGTTCGACAGGCCGATGTAGGGTACCCGGTCCTTCGACCAGCGTTGCTGAAAGGGCTGGGCATCGGAGTAGGCGAGGGGGTTCGTATACAGGAATTTCGTTCCATCGAGGCTGATGCCGGAAAGGATGCTGTTGTACAGGGCCAGCTCCAGCACATCGGCATACTTCGCTTCACCGGTCACCTGGAGCATGCGCCAGTTCCAGAGCATGTTGCCGATATTGGCGCAGGTCTCGTTATGTGCCGTGAAATTCGGGAGCTGGTATTTCCGGCCGTAGGCCTGGTGCAGCTTCTCCACGTCATTCGGATTGTACGACGTTCCATCGTTCGATACGCCATCGTACAAAGAGCCGCAGCCTCCCGTTATATACATCTTGTGCAGCACCACATCGGTCCACATCCGCTGCAGGGTGGAGAGGAGCGAGGTGTCGCCGTTTTCCGCATACACGTCAGCCGCACCTGCGAACAGGTAATTCGCGCGCACCGCGTGCCCCTGCACTTCCTGCATCTTCCGGAATGGATAGCGGTCCGAATTATCGTCCGAACCGGCCGCCACGCCGCGAACATCGATCAGCTTCTGCGCCAGCAACCGGTATCGCCGATCACCCGTGGTGCGATAGAGCTCCACCAGTCCCATGTAGTGGGAAGGACAGATCGCATTGCGCGCCACTTCGGCAGAAGCCGTATCATAAAATCGATAGAGATAGTCCGCAGCCTTGATGGCGATGGCAAGCAGGTTGGTTTTACCGGTGCTGCGCTGATGGATGCAGGCCGCCGTCATTAGGTGGCCGATGTTGTAGGCTTCGAAGCTCAGGCGGCTCTCGAACTGCTTCTTTGCCCCGGTCTTCTTCTGGTCGATCACCGATTTCGTATAGATATAACCGTCCTCGCGCTGCGAGCGGCCAACGACCCCGATCGCTTCTTCCAGCCAGGCATCGAGACGGGGCTCGCGCGTAACTGCATAGAGGCTGGCCACGGACTCCAGCATCTTATAAAAATCCCCGTCGTGAAAGGAAGGACCTTTATGAGTACCGGTATCCAAACCCGCCGCGATCCGGAAGTTCTTGAAGGCATGTGAAAGGGTATCGTTGGTATAGATCGACCACATGTTCGGCACCATGCGCTTCTTCACCACGTCGAACCGCTCGGCCCAGAAGCCGCCGGTGAAGCGCACCGCATCGATGTCCATCCCTTGCAGCCGGGCAAAAGGACTTTTGGTGGTATTGGTCAGGCTTTTCTCCTGGGCGAAAAGAGAAAAGGAATGAAGGGCGAGAAGAAGGATCAGGCAGCGGCGCATAATTTCTTATTGATGAGTGTCGAGTAGATTAACCAGGTCCTTTCTGCGGCTTTCGGGCAGCACGATCAGCTTTTCCAGCTTCCCGTTTTTTAGTACGGCTTCCACGGTTGTCTGATAGGGCGCATGCAGTTTGAAATGCACATCGAGTTCCGGGGGCCAGGCGGGAAAGAGAAAAATGGCTTTTCCCGGCGTTTGCAGCAACATTTCCTGCAACCCGATCATACCTGAGCCACCCCAGTTGTGGTCGGGCGTCCAGTCGAAGCCCGGGCCCCAGAACGTCGGGAAGCGGCGACCGGAATTCTGCAGCTTCAGCCGGTTGAGCCGCAGCGCTTCGTCGGTCAGTCCCAGCCTTGCCGAAAAAATATTATCCTGCTTCCACCCGACATGGCTCCGGAAGCGGATGGCCAGCGTATCATAGAGATAAGTATTGCGCGCCGTATCCAGTCCCGGCCTGCCTACGCCATAACGTCCCCAGGGAAAGACCGGGTAGAGCTGCATGGGCTCTACATTGTTGACCCGCTCCCAAAGCTTTGCCGGTGCGATCACCGGGTGATCGTTGATGGTGGTGAAGGAGATCGGCGGGATGCGCTGCAGGAAGGAATCGAGCGCTGTTCGGGTGGAAGCATCCAGGTAGGTTGGGGGCAGTTCCATCAGGCGTTCGGTGATGGTGCGCAGAGCGGTGATAGTGGAACTGGCATTGTAGGTCATTTTATAGGTCTCACCCGCGGAGCCGGGGTAGAGCACCAGATGACCTTTGCCATCCAGCGCCTTATTGCCGCGTTGCCGCGCAAGGTATTGATAGTGCTGGTCGAAGAAACGCAGACAGCTTTGGATCAGCGGCAGATAAGGCGAAATGTCTTTGCTGGCGTAGCGTTCGGTTTCGAGGATCTGCAGGCAGAACTCGAGTGCCGTATCCCATTCGTATTCCAGCCAGGCATTATACTCCAGGCCTTTGTCGAAAGAAGCCGGGCGCTTCAGTCCGTACTCGGCGTAGTTCGGCAAGCCAAAGTTCTCCAGCTGCTCGGTGTAGCAGGCTCCTTCATGCCGCCAGTACACGCGACTGCGCAGCTCGGCCACGGGCAGGATCTTCCGGTAAAATTCGAATTGCGGCACCATGCCTTCAAAATCGCCGCTTCGCAAAAACGGGAAATACACAAGCCGCTGGTTCTGGGCCGTGTGGGTGCCGCCGCCCCAGTTGCGGAAGTCCGGAGTGAAGCGATTCGAGGTATCTGTAAACACCGGGTCAACGGTGAAGAGGCCGCCGTTGAACTTGGTCGGCGAGGAGCCGTAATAATTGCAGGCCAGCAGGTAGCGGAAGAGCTGGTAGTTCCGTCCCATCTCTACATCCGGTGAGCTACTGTCGGCAAGCTGGGGTTGTACAAAAACAAAGCTCCGTTCCCAGAATGCTTTCCACCAGGCAATGGACGCACGCCGCGCCTGTCCTGGGCGATCGGCGATAAGCGCGTCCAGGCCTTTTTCCCATTCTTCGATGGTGGCCGTTTGGGCGCCATGCAGGGAGATAAGCAGCTGATGGTTCTTTGCAGGTTTTTTCGAGCGAAGCGCCCAGCCCCGGAAATCGGTATCGGCATAGCGGCCTTGCGTGTTGCCCGCAGGAGCGAAGCCCGGGCCGGAAACATGACCGCCGAAGGTGAGGCCCTTCAAGGGGTCCGGGATCCGGCTTTTCACCGAATCGAGGCCCTGCTGGGACACCGTGGCATCGAAGACCGTAGGTCCTTCATTGCGGTGCGCG
>CBHWDR010000471.1:0-3379 GCA_966112575.1 uncultured Chitinophagales bacterium | reverse complement strand
TCACATTGAAGGCATAGTCCTTGCCCACGGGCAGGGTGATCAGGTAGTTGCCTTCTTCATCTGTCTGCACCCGCGAGATCGTCTGGCGGGTGGCCAGGTCGGTGAGCTCCACAGCCGAAGGGAGTCCGGCCTTCGTTTTCACGTCGTACACCTGTCCGCGGATCCAGAGCGTACGCGCAGGGCGCACTTCCGGACGCAGGTTGAAGCTGTAGATATCCAGCCCGCCGCGCGTGTCACTGCGATCGCTGGCATAATAGGCCGTTTCGCCATCTGCTGCGATGAACAGCGTGCCCTCATGTGAGATCGTATTGATGGGATAACCCAGGTTCTGCGGGCGGGCCCATTTCCCCTGGTCATTGCGCCGGGCCATGAACAGGTCTTCTTCTCCATAGCCAAGAAGTCCGGTTGAGGAGAAATAGAGGGTCTGGTTGTCGGCATGAATAAAGGGCGAGGATTCATCACCCGATGTGTTGATCTCGGCTCCGAGGTTCTCCGGTTCGCTCCAGCGGCCGTTGGCCTGCAGTCGGGTGACATAGATATCGCTTCCCCCGAAACCGCCGGTGCGCCTACTGGCGAAATAGATCTCGCGTTTATCGGGCGAAAGGCAGGGCTGCGATTCCCACTGGTCGGTATTTACTTTGTTGCCCAGGTTGATCGCTTCGCTCCAGCCCGAGTTGGTGAGGTAGGAGATATAAAGGTCGCAGGAGCCGAAGCCTTCCTGCCGGTTGCAAGCCGTGAACACCAGCCAGGTGCCGTCCTGGGAGATCGTCTGCGCACCTTCGTTCTGCGGCGTGTTGATGCTGCCGCGTAGTCGTTGTGCCGGCGCCCATTTTTCACCGATATGCTGGGCTGAGAAAAAATCTTCGTTGAAATTGTTCAGCCGCCGGGTGAAAACGAGCTCACTGCCATCGATGGGCAGGGAAGGGAAGTATTCCGACTCGGCGCTGTTCACGCCATCGCCGAGGTTCTTCGGGGCAAACACATAGTTCTCGTTCGCATGTGCTTTGGCATAGTCAACCGCAAACTGGAAACATTTGCGGCGGTATTCAGCGGCCTTGCGGGTGGACTCATGCACGTCTTTCCGTGCGAGCAGGGCGGTCACGGTATTCAGGGCCTTATCGAATTGGCCCAGTCCTGCAAGGTTGATGGCATAAGGGAGGCGGTAGCCGGAAGTATAGTTGGTGTCCATCGGAAAGGCCTTGTCGTACCAGGCCACACTCTCGGGGTAGTTCTTCAGCTGCCCATAGATGCCTGCAAGAGAGAGATAGGCATCTACATAGTTGGCATCGCGGCGGATGGCTTCTTTCAAGGATTCTGCCGCCTCGGGGTATTTCCCGTCCTGGGCTTTCTCGATGGCTTTGTCATAGGCCTCGATAGCCTTCTTGTTGATCTTCGCCGGATCGTATTGGGCAAGCGCGGGCACCGAAGCCAGGAAGCCAAAAAGGAAAAACAGGTTCCGCAGGTTTTTCATCTGATGAAGATAGAGATTCCCGTTGGGGAGCGAAAGGGGTGGGTGGATTTTAACGTATAGGAGTGGGATTGCGAATGGGTCCTTGCGAGCGGAGTGAAGCAAGAGAAAGAACACGGATATGACGGATCGGACGGATTTGCACGGATGATATTTCATTGATCCGGAGCTGTTGGCTGGGTTCGGACAGGTTGTTGTCACACGGGCGTAGAGAGAAAGGAACGCGAAGAAATTGTTTTGGTCGTTTCTGTGGTTGTGTCTTTTTGGTAAGGGGCGGTCTTTCCCTCTGTTTATCCCTCCGACGCTAAGGCCGCGAAGGTGGGCGCTGGCGCCCACGGAATACAAGAGCCTCCGGGCGAGAAGCACCCTTCTCCTTCGTTAAGCAGGATCCTCTACTCCCGACTAAAAGTCGGGAACCTCTTTGCGTCCCTCCGCGTTTAGTGGGATGAACAGAGGAAAAGGTCAACCTCCCCGAAAGCCTCTACTGCTTTAGGCGACCGGTACAATAGTCTTTGCGGTTCCTTCGACAAGCTCAGGATGTCGCTCGCAATGACGTGTGCAAGGACACTCACAATGACGCTCGCAAGGACAGACATAAAAGAAAGCAGAAGCCGCCAAAGGCCGGGATGACTCTTAGCCTCTCTTTGTCTCGGAATGGTGAGCAGAGAAAATAACCGCCCCTCTACCAAAGCCACGACAACTGTAAACGACCGAAACAATTCCTCTTAGCCCTTGCTTCTCTTCGCCCGCAAGGACGGCTATCAAAGAAAGGAAAGCAGCCACAAACCATCAGCAAGAAAAGATCCGCGTAAATCCGTTGTATTCATTTGATCCGTGTTCCTTCTCTATGGCACATTAATGTACTTATGCACCTGCAAGGAAAGCTGCCACTCCGGGTGCTCCTTGATGTAGTCGATGATGAGCGGCGTGACCTCCGCGGCCTTGCTCCATTCGGGCTGGAGGTAGCGCTTGCAGGAAGGGGAAACCTTAGCTGCCCATTGCTCGGCCCATTGGAAATCTGACCGGTTGAAGACCACGATCTTCAGTTCGTTGGCAAGGAGGAGGTTCTCCTCCAGGGGGAATTTGAATTTTTTCGGGGAGAGGGTGATCCAGTCCCAGGTGCCGCTCATGGGAGAGGAGCCCGAGGTTTCCATGTGGGTACGCAGACCGGCCGCACGAAGCGCTTCTGTCAAACCCGTAAGGTCATGCAAGAGTGGCTCTCCACCCGTGATCACCACGATGCGTCCGGGATGCTGCCGCACCAGGTCCACTAGTTCGTCTACCCCGTATTTCGGATGGGCATCGGCGTCCCAGCTCTCCTTTACATCACACCACACGCAGCCCACATCGCAGCCGCCAAGGCGGATGAAATAGGCCGCCTGTCCCTGGTAAAAGCCTTCGCCCTGCAGGGTATAAAAATGTTCCATCACGGGTAAAGCACCCGTTTGTGTTCTTGTAACGGCTTCCATCAGGCTTCCTCTTCGTAGTAATGTTTCACGGCACAGGCCTTGAACGTGTTTTTCATCAGTGCGGCAATGGTCATCGGCCCCACGCCTCCCGGCACCGGGGTGATCCAGGAAGCCTTGGGCGCCACCTGCTCGAAGTCCACGTCACCGCTGATGCGGTAGCCGCTTTTTTTCGTGGCATCGGCCACGCGCGTGATGCCCACATCCACGATCACCGCGCCTTCCTTCACCATTTCGGCCGTCACGAAACCCGGGCGCCCAAGGGCGGCCACGATGATATCGGCCGAAGCGCAGATCTCGTTCAGGTTTTTTGTATGCGAATGGCAGATGGTGACGGTGGCATTGCCGCGCTCACCGGCCGCGCTCAGCAGGATGCTCATCGGCCGGCCAACGATGTTGCTGCGCCCCACCACCACGGCATGCTTGCCCTTCGTTTCGATCTTGT
>CBHWDR010000470.1:0-3393 GCA_966112575.1 uncultured Chitinophagales bacterium | reverse complement strand
CCGCCCTGCAGTTCCCACCAGTTGAAGTTCCATCCGCCGTTGGCACGGGCGGTATAAACACGCAGGGTTTGCGCGCCGGCCGGAAGCGTCACATTAGCCGTCACCGTCTGCCAGGTCTGGAAGGAACCCGTGTTGGGCACCGTGACCGTCGTCAGCACAGTACCGTCGGCTTTGCGCAGCTGGAACTGGGCGCCGGTAAACATGGAGGCCACGCGGAAGTTGATATTATATGCCCCTGAAGTGGCCACCGATACCGGATAATCCATCCAGTCATTATCATCCTGCCAGCCAATGTTCTGTCCGCCCCCGACGTCAGAGGTGTTCTCTTTCTGAATGCCCGACATCGACGAATAATTCTCCGCTTCGATACGGGCGGTAGTAGTGGTGGGCGTAGTGGTGCCGCCACCCGTTGATCCGCCACCCGTTGATCCGCCTCCGGTAGCTGTGCTGCTTGCCGCGAGGGTGAACCAGTTGATGTTCCATCCACCGGCCGAATTGGTGGTATAAAGGCGCATGGTCTGCTGTCCTGCCGGCAGGGTCAGTGTTGCGCTAACGGTCTGCCAGGTCTGGAAAGAGCCGGTATTGGGCACTGTGATCGTACCCAGCACACTGCCGCTGGCACTACGTACCTGGAAGGTAGCACCGGTGAACATGGAGGCCACGCGGAATGAGGCGGTATAAGACCCCGCTACGGAAAGATTAGTGGCATATTCCATCCAGTCGTTGGTATCCTGCCAACCCACGTTCTGTCCGCCGCCAACGTCATTGCTGGCTTCTACGCGAACACCATACATGGATGTGAAGTTCTCGGCTTCGATCTTCACATTGGAAGAAGCTGTGGTGCCAGATGTTGTCGCCTGCGTCACGTTCACCTGAACGTCGGCTGTAGAGCTGGCGCCCGCATTATCGGTTACCTTGAGACGGAAGGTATACGTACCCTGAACGAGGTTATTCACCGTGGTCACTGCTGCATTCGGGGCAGTGAAGGTGACATCGTTCGGACCGGTCATTTCCACCCACTGGTAGGAAACGATGGTGCCGTCCATGTCGGTGCCACTGCCGGTCAGCGTTGTGGATGTGGCCGGCAGGCTGACTGTTTGTGTGTTTCCTGCATTGGCGGTCGGAGCTACGTTGGTCGGACCTGAACAGTTGGCCCAGTTGGTAGCGCCCTGAACGGAGATCGTTGCCATACCGCCGGTTGTGGTGGTATTGTTGCAGATCACGTTGCCGATATCATACGTGGCAAGTGTGGCATAGATGCGTACGCCGAAATCACTGTTAGGGCCAAGGACATTGTTCTTGATGCTGAACTTCGTGAGCGTCGCCGGGATGGTTGTCCGTGTATCCATCATGATGCTTGCCGATCCGTTTGCGCTCCGTCCATCCAGCTGGCCGCTGTGATCGATGCGGTTGTTCTCGATCCGCACCAGTCCGGCGCCAAGCGAGAAGATGCCGGTTGAGAACGTGTAATCAACGGTGTTGTCGTGCACATAAGCGGACGTATATCCGCCCAGCACGATACCATTACCCTGGTCGGCAGAGTACTCGGTTCCGGAATTGGTAACCGTGTTGTTGTAGATCTCGTTGATGCCGAAATCAGCCGAAGACAGTTGGATGCCGCCCCGGCCAGTCCGGTTGATGATGTTATTAAAGATCTTCACATTGCCCAGGCGGATCGGGAGGGGGTGGGTCAGTACACCGTTACACCAAACGTCACGCTCGCCATTGGGCGCGGTTGACCCGGCATAGATCCCTTCCTGAATCATGTATTGCACCCGGTTGTGGTGAATGCTGAGGTTGTTGAGTCGCCAGTTGGGGTACTGGAGCGAAACATCGCAGTTGCCTTCTTCTTTGATCCAGAAGCCATAACCATGGTTGTTGATATCGATGTGATCGACTTCGATATCGGAGGAACGGCCCTCGATGGCAACAGCCGGCGAGAGCGTGGTCTGGTTGGGCAGGGTCATGTAAAAGCCATAGGTATCAGCGCTGCCTGTACCCGTGATCTTCAGAAAACGGCAATGACGGTAGCCCATGGTAGCTACGCGTGTCTGGCCGCCTTCATTGATCACGACGACCGGTGCGCTGGCTGTTCCCTGGATATTCTCTAAGGAAAAATAGGTGAACGGATTGAGTGCGGCCCTGAGTACCAGGGTATCTCCTGGCTGGTAGGAAAAATTATTTCCGTTCAGGTACACGCCATTATCGCTACCCTTGGTGATATAAATTTTTCGGGCAAATGTCGGAGCCGAAAGGATAGCGCAAATAAGCAGGAGGATGGCCCCCCGCAGGGCTGTTGGTGAATAGGTGTTTTTCATTACTTGGGGTGATTGGAAATGAAGAAAAGCCTTCCTGGGAAGGCTTTTCAATCTTTGTGCGTACGATTACTTCAGTAGCGCCGCAGCATTTTCATAGGTCAATGTCATCAATTCGCTTTTCGGGTGACCGGCTGCTTCCAGCTGGTCGAGCTTCTCGGCGGGGATCACGAAGTAAGCAAAGCTTTCTGCGCTGCCCGGCTTCGCTGCCGTGCCATAAGTGTCGGCAAGAATGCTTACCTGGCCTTCCGATACCTGGTAGTACCAGAAGTAGGAGCCACTGGCTGCCTGCTCTTCCTGCGGAAGGGCTTCCACGCCTTTGGCGGTCTTCTTGAAGACCAGTACCAGGCCCTTACTGGCTACCGAAGCGGTAATGCCGGCATCTGCGATCGCGGTGCTGTTCACCGTGTATTTTTCTTCAGGCTGGCTTTCCCAGGTGCTCAGGGTCCGGAAGGAATTTACCGTTGCTTCGGTTTTTTCCGAGGTGGTTTCAGGAACCTGCACATCATTCTTGCGGCACGCCGTGAAGAGCATCGCGGCACTCAGGCCCAGGATAAAGAAGCGGTGTTTTTTCATAGTTGTTTTTTTATAGGTTGAAGGTGTTTTTACTGTTTAACAAGTTTCGTGGTCTCTTTCCAGCCGTTCATCTGTACCGAGAGCAGGTAGTTGCCCTTGGTCAGCGTACCGATGGAGAGATAAGTCTGCAGGTTGCCTGCGGTGGTCTTGCGGATCGAGAAGGTCTCCTCTACAACGCCGTTCATGTTGATCACCTGAACCTGCACGGTGCCGGTGAGCTGGTTGTTCACCTGGAGGGCGAAACGGTCGGCAACAGGGTTGGGGAAGATCGACAGTGCTGCACCACCGGTGGTTGTGCTCACTACTTCCGCCGTTCCCATCGAACGGGCGCCGGTTCCCGAAGAAGCGATCTCGAACCAGTTGATGTTCCAGCCACCCGCTGCATCTAAAGTATGGATGCGGAGCGTCTGCTGGCCAGCCGGCAGCGTTACGGTAGCCGTTACGGTAGTCCATCCCTGGAAGGAACCGGTGTTGGGAACCGTAACCGTTGCCAGGGCAGCAC
>CBHWDR010000469.1:0-3407 GCA_966112575.1 uncultured Chitinophagales bacterium | reverse complement strand
CTGCCGCGGCGTGATCCGGATCGATTTCATCTACCAGGAAGCGGAGAACCGAGCCTATATGCTCGAGATCAATACGATCCCGGGACAGAGCGATGCCAGCGTGATCCCGCAACAGGTACGTGCCCGGGGCTGGAACCTGACGGATTTCTATACGCGGATCGTTGAGGAAGCTGGAAAGTAGTGTGACCGCCGGCCCGGCAGACTGTGGGCCGTTCTTCCTATCTTGCCGCACGAAACCCATATCCCTGCATGTTCCATTCCATCACCAGAAGACCTCTTTGGTTCAACATATTGGTAGCGCTCGGGCTCGTGGTGCTCGTATTCGCGATCTTCATCCTTTCACTGAACTGGATCACCCGTCATGGTTCTTCGAAGACCGTGCCCGCCGTGGCCGGAAAGAATATCAATGATGCGGAGAAGCTGCTCAGCGACAAGGGCTTCGAGACCGTGATCCAGGATTCGGTGTTCTATGATTCCCTGCCCCCGGGGATCGTGATCCGACAGGTACCCGACCCCGATGCGGTGGTGAAGGTCAACCGGACGGTGTACGTGATCATCAACCGGTTCGTTGCCCCCGATATCTCCCTCCCCAATATTTTGAACGTTACGTTCCGTAATGCACGTTATACCCTTGAGCGTAACGGTCTTCGTCTGGGCGATACCTCTTCCCGCGAAGATTTCGCTGCCGGCACCGTGCTGGAGATCCGCTACAACGGCCAGGTGGTCAAGCCGGGCGACAAGGTGAAAATGGGCAGCCGGATCGACCTGGTGATCGCCCGTGGACTTGGCGTGCAGGATGTAGCCGTTCCCAACCTGATCGGGCTGACCTTAACCGATGCCCGGATCAAGCTGGATGAGCTCGGGATCAATATCGACCTCTTCCCGGTGGCGAATGCCAATGTTACGGATCCCGACAATGCTTTTATCTGGCGGCAGGAGCCGACCCCGCGGGCGGGCGATGGCATCCCCATTCGCATCCGCTCGGGCCAGACGATCAATGTCTGGCTCCAGGCCGATCCTGTGGCCGCACCGGCACCCGTGGACACCACTTCCGGAGAAGAACAGTAAGCTTAAATCAAGTGCGATGAAAAATATCACCGTAGAAGAATTAAAACAGAAAATGGATGCCGGCGAACCGATCAACCTGATCGATTGCCGCGAACCCCACGAATACGAGCAGGCCAACCTGGGCGGCAAACTGGTGCCCCTTGGAAAGATCCAGACGATGCAGATCGAGGATCTGGAAGACCTCAAAGACGAAGAGGTGATCATTCATTGCCGCAGCGGGCAGCGCTCGATGATGGCCTGCATGGTGCTCGACCAGCTCGGGTTTAAAAACACCTACAATGTTGTGGGCGGGATCCTCGCCTGGCAGGAAAAATTCGGAAACACAAAATAATCTCTGATCGCTGATCGCTGATCGCTGATCGGATCATGTTACAAAAAAGCGTCCCGACTATGTCGGGACGCTTTTTTGTGCGATCACGGTTAATGTCAGAACCGGAGGTTCAGGCCAACCATATAATTCCGGCCCGCCATCGGGAAGTAATAGTTCTCCGTGGTCAGCTGGTTGTTGTAGTAATAGCTGAAGGTATAGCCGTTAGGCTCGTACTTGCGGTCGAAGACATTATAGACCTGGGCAATAAGCGCCAGGTTTTTTAACCGGCCCTTGCCGAGTGCATACTGCGCGCGGAGGTCCTGGACGTAATAGGCACCGAGGCTCCGGCTTTCCTGGCCGGTATTGTCCAGGTACTGCCGACTCACATACTTGCCGAGCAGGTCGATCTCGAGCGGCTTCACCGGGATCACCGTAACCGTTGCGGCACCGGTGATCGCAGGCGAGAAGGAGATATCGGAGCTGCCATAGGCCTTGGTCTGCTGCCCCCCGTTGTCGTAATCATCCAGATACTCGGTGAAGTGACGCACGCGGTTGCGGCTCAGGGTGAGGTTGCCGGTAGCGCGGACCCATTTCGCAAATACATAGCCACCCTGCAGCTCGAGGCCCAGCCGGAAAGAGTGTGGGATATTGGTGCGGGTATAGGCGCCCACATCGTTGATCTTTCCGGTGAGTACCAGCTGATCGCGGTACTTCATGTAGTAAATATTGGCGCCCCAGTTCCAGCGGGTCTTTTTTCTTTCCAAACCGGCCTCCCAGTCGAACAGCTGCTCAGGACGTGGCTGCTGGCTGAGGCCTGCCTCGAAATCATCGCGGTTGGGTTCTTTGTTGGCCACGCTGAACGAGGCATAGGCCAGCCAATCGTTCTTCGCATAGCTGAAGCCGATCTTGGGGTTGAAGAAATCAAAGCGGTTGCGCAGCACAATGCCTGGGTTGTCGTGGAAGCCGTTGATGTCATAGCGGACATGCCGGTACTGCAGGTCGGCGAAGAAGCGCAGTTCCGCCGAGAGGGACTGCTGCCATTTGACAAAGGCGGCCGCATCGTTCTTCTGCGCGTTGGTACGGTACCAGCTGGCCGGTCCCGTCAGCTGCTTCGATGCCCAGATCACTTCTCCGAAATGAAGGCCATCGTAGCGGGTGGCTGAAAGGCCGAGCGTCAGTTCGGTTCGATCGCCCGTGTATTGCAGGGAGTTCACGGTGCCATAAAACTTGTTGTCGAGCCAGAGCTGGCGAACGAAGTCGGAAGTGAAGGTAGTGTCCACGCCCCGCACCGGGTAGGGAAGGCCATACTTGGCATAGTCCTCTTCCGCCTTGTATTGCTCGTAATAGCCGCGTCCATTGGTGCGGAAGCCGGCCACGCTCAACTGGAGCCGGGGGCTGAAGCGCTGTGTGATAAAGAGCTGGTAATGATCCTGCTTGTAGTTGTCCGTCTCGTTCTCATAGGGCGATCCGGGTTTTTCCGTGCCTGCATAATTCACCCTGCGGTTGGCTTTGCGATCGGCTTCGGTAATGCCATACCAGGCCTGGTAGGTGCGTTCCTTGCCGGAGAACATGTTGAAACGGATGTCGGTTTTGTCCGAAAGGTAGGCGGTGGAAACATAGACCGATTTCAGGTTGGAGCTGGCCCGGTCGATATAGCCGTCGGAGGCGATCTGCGAAGCGCGGGCGTCGAAAGTAAAATGCTTGCCCAGCAGTCCTGTTCCGAGTTTCACGGTATGTTTCCGGGTGGCGAAGGAGCCGTAAGCATTGTTGATCTCGGCATAGGCCTGGCGGTTAGCCTCATTGGTGCTGAGGTTGATCGTGCCGCCGAAAGCGCCGGGGCCGTTGGTGGAGGTGCCCACGCCGCGCTGGACCTGGATCGAACCGATCGAAGAAGCGAAATCCGGGATGTTCACAAGGAAAGTGCCGTTACTTTCGGCATCGTTGTAGGGGATACCGTTGAGGGTGAGGTTGATGCGCGTAGCGTAGGTGCCCCGTATGCGGATTCCGGTGTACAATACGACGTTACCGG
>CBHWDR010000468.1:0-3425 GCA_966112575.1 uncultured Chitinophagales bacterium | reverse complement strand
CAAACATAGTCCATACATCCCGGTCGTCATAGCGTTTGCGCGGATGAAAATCTACGACACATGTATAAACGACTACACTTCAATGCGTAAGCTTGTTTATAAGTAGCTCTGTTAATGTGTCAGTGTGGATAAGTAGGGAGTGAGTAAAGGGCAATAGTGAATAGGCAATGGGCAATAAACGATAGTGCATGGTGCATGGTGCGTGTGGAAGTGCGGGCGTGATCATTCACAAAAAAGAAAATGCGACCACTTTCGCGATCGCATTAACAATTAGATCTTATGTAATTGGAATGATGCGCTTGTTACAGCAATTCCTTCAGCACGTTCCTGTTCGGGCATTGCCTGAACGGATGATGCTTCCCGAGGGAGATGTTGTCGGCACAGTTACCCATGCCGGCAACAAATCGATCCGGTTTAAACGTCTGTGCTTCTACGGCCGAAGATCAGGCTGAGCACAAACAGCACCAGGAATATGAAGAACAAGATCTTAGCAATACCTGCGGCACCTGCAGCGATTCCACCGAAACCAAAAATTGCAGCGATGATCGCTACTATCAGAAAAATGACTGTCCAACGTAACATAGCTTTAAGTTTTAAGTTAGATAATGAACGATATAATCCTAAAAGCATGCCAACGCGGTGCGCACCTGTTGCGAACCCGTCCACACAAGGCCGATAGCGCACAGATTGTGGAAGTTCTTGTGCAGCAAGGATGAGCTCCGTACAAACAAAACGGGCCGCAATGCGGCCCGTTCGACAATCCTTCCTTGCTTTATTAATGCATGATCGTTGAAATTGATTTTCGTACCGAGCTGTAAAACTCGTTGATCACCGACTCGCATACGATCGGGGGTACACCAGTGAGCATGAACGAGGCGGCGTAAGCCAGCACACTGTTCACCTCTTTGGCCTTTACCCTTGCGATGCGGGTCCTGAGCTTTCTTTTGATATTTGTTTCCATAATCTGTTGATACTAATGGAAACAACATGCCAAAAACGCTTTTATCAGTCAGTTATTTGTGAAGTTTTCCGGGTGTCCGGCATGAAGAGGTAAACGAGCAGGGAAATGAAGATGCAGGCGCTGACGTACCAATAGAACCAGCCCGCATGCCCCCGGTCTTTCAGGAAGAGCGCGATCCACTCGGCCGTGCCCCCGAATAGAGCGGCGGTGAGGGCATAGGGCAGCCCAACGCCCAGGGCGCGCACCTCTGCCGGAAAGAGTTCTGCTTTCACCACGGCGTTGATGGAGGTATAACCGCTCACGATGAGCAGACCCAGCAGTACGATAAAGAATGCGTTGGTATCGCTCTTCACCGTTTCCAGCATCTGGAGGAGCGGAACTGTAGTAAGACATCCCAGCAGCCCGAAGCCGATCAACAGGGGCTTTCGCCCGATGCGGTCGGAGAGCAGGCCGAAAACGGGCTGCACGGCGGCGAAAACAAGCAGGCTCAGGAAGCAGATCATCGAAGACTGCTGTCGACTGAAGCCGGATGTGGTCTCGAGAAACTTCTGCATATAAACCGACCAGGTATAGAAGGCCAGGGTACCACCAAGGGTAAGTCCCACAACCGTAAAGATCGCTTTGGGGTACTGAAGGAGATGCGCCATGCTTCCCTTGTCTTTCCGGCTTTTCGCCACTTCAAAAGCATGGGTCTCATGCAGGCGGCTGCGCAGGTAGAAAGCCACTACCGAAAGCAGGGCGCCGATGGCAAAGGGAATCCGCCAGCCCCAGGAGCGCAGTTCTTCTTCCGTAAGCAGGAAGCGCTGCAGCACGAGCTGAACACCAACGGCAAGCAATTGTCCACCGATCAGCGTTACATATTGAAAGGAGGAATAGAAGCCGCGCCGGTTGGGTGTGGCCATCTCGCTTAAATAAGTAGCGGAAGTGCCATATTCTCCACCCACGCTCAATCCTTGTACCATCCGGGCAAGGAAGAGGATCAGGGGAGCCGCCACGCCAATGGAGGCATAGCCGGGTGTGATTGCGATCACGAGCGAGCCGGCCGACATCAGCAATACGGAAAGCGTCATCGCCCGTTTTCGCCCGGTCCGGTCGGCGATCCTGCCAAAGATCCATCCTCCGATCGGCCGCATGAAAAAGCCCACCGCGAAGATGCCTGCAGAATAAAGGAGTTGCGCGATCGTACTGGCCTTGGGAAAGAACACCGGCGCGAAGTAGAGCGAGAAGAAGGAATAGGCATACCAGTCGTACCATTCCACCAGGTTGCCGATGGAGCCGCCGATGATGGAACGCAGCCTTCCCCCGTCGATCTTTTCCCGTGTTGTTGCAGACAGGGGTTAAAAATACAGCGATGCGGGATTCGGCATCTTCCTTGCGCCACTTACCAAAACGATTTTATGAGCGACGAAATGCAGAAGAGTCAGCAGGGGTCCGGCAGCGCCGAGAACCGTGGCAGTAAACGGGAGGAGCAATTCAACCAGACCGCCCACCTGGGAGAAGAAGAAAAAGAAAACATGGCCCGCGAAGCCGGCCTCGGCCGTGAGCGCCTCACCACCCTCGAAGAAACCGGAGCCCTCAGCGGCGCCGATGACAACAGCGGAGGAAGCGGCGACGATATGAGTGGGGAGAGCACAGGTGAGGAAACGGAGCGTTAGTAGGTATTGGGGTATTAAGGCAAGGAAGAACTCCTGCACCTAATACCCCAATACCATATTACCCCAATACCATATTACCCTAATACCATACTCCCTTAACACCTCTCTAAAAAGGCAACACTTTACCCGACCCGGAAATGCTCGTGCTGATCACCGGATTGCCGCGGTAATAAACCGAACCACTTCCCGAGATCGTCACATGAAGGCCTTGTGCCGCTTTGATGCGCATCGAACCCGAGCCGCTGGTGCGGGTGGTGGCCTGCTGGGCCTGTACCCCGCTCAGATCGATACTTCCACTGCCCGAGATCTTAAGCTCTTCGCTGTTGGCAGTACCACTAAGCACCTTAATGTTTCCGGAACCGCTGATATTGGCATCGATGGCTTGTGCTGTCAGCTGCGCGATCTCAATATTGCCGGAACCACTGATGTCGAGGTTCATTTGCGCGGGCTGAAAGTCGCCGGTGGCCTTGAGGTCGCCGGAGCCACTGAGCCGCGCACGGCTGAGTTCGGGCATGGTCACGAAAACCTGGATCGGTTCATGGGAACGCACACGTACATCATTCTCAAAGCGAACCACCAGGCTGCCATTGGATTCATAAGTGCGCAGAACATTCAGGATGTTTTGCTGAGCTCGAACCTCCACCGAATAAGCGGCGCCCTTCGTGATAAATACATCGGCCGACACCCGCGAGTCCACGCCGGAGAAACCCGACACGGAACGGACTTCAGAGATAACCGGGCCTTCACCCGATACTTTTTCACAGGAAGTGAAGCACAGGACCAGCAGTGCGGTCATGCCATAATAAGAG
>CBHWDR010000467.1:0-3431 GCA_966112575.1 uncultured Chitinophagales bacterium | reverse complement strand
AATAGGTTATATTCAGCGAGCATTCAATCCTGGCTAACCACCCTCCTGCCCTCCTCTATTCACACACCAAACCTGGCTCATGGGAAACAAGACCCAATCGCGGCGGAGCTTTTTTCGCTCGCTGAAGAACACCATCGGTAGGATCGAAGGCACGGATAACCCCGATCCGCTTTTTGAAAAATACAGCCGCAAAACCCTGACGCCACGCAGGTACGCACCCGAGCTGGTAGAGCACAAGCTGGGCATCGCCGAGCAGCCCGACCTGCGCGTGGGCAATGTCACCAGCGGACTGGCGCCCTACACCGGCACCTGGAGCGAATGGGAAGTGCTGCACCTCCTTCGCCGCACCAACTTCGGCTGGAAGAAAGCCTGGGTCGAAAGCCTCCTCGCCCTCAGCCCGGCAGCCGCCGTCGATGCCGTGCTCAACATCAGCGCCACGCCCCCGGCACCGCCGCAGGTCTGGTACAACATCGGCAGTTTCGTTGATGAGAACGGACTGGCCCAGGGCGCCGACTGGACGGCCGACTTCTTCCCTACCGGCTCGGTCGGCAGCTCGTCGAACCACTACCGCATGGACAGCCTCCGCCGCTGGCTCTTCGGCCTTACGCTCAACGGCGACAGCACGATCCGCGAGAAGATGACCTGGTTCTGGTTCCACCTCATCCCCATCGACTTCGAATCGATCTACCAGTCCTCGAACGCTTATGTCAATACCAACTGCGCCCGGATCTTCTACCGATATATGAAGCTCCTGCGCGATAACGCGGCGGGCAACTACAAAACCCTCATCCGCGCGATCTGTACCGAGCCGGCTATGATGTACTACCTGAACAACCAGGCAAACACGGCCACGGCGCCCGATGAGAACTTCGCCCGGGAGCTGATGGAGCTCTTCACGCTCGGCAAAGACCCGGCAAGCCAGTATACCCAGGCCGATGTGGTGGCCGCCGCCAAAGTGCTCACCGGCTGGCGGGTGCAGGGATTGAATACCGCGAATGTGGCCACCAATTTTCTTTCCACCGCGCACAGCACCATTAACAAGCAGTTCTCCTCCTTCTTCAACAATACGGTGATCAACTACCAGTCGGGCACGGCGGGCGCCAACGAGCTGGATCAGCTGATTAATATGATCTTCTCCAAGCAGGAAGTGGTGTCGCAATACATCTGCCGCCGCCTCTACCGCTATTTCGTTTACTATGATATCGATGCCAACATCGAAGCAAATGTGATCACGCCCCTGGCCCAGACCTTCGTGGCCAATAACTGGAACATCCTGCCCGTGCTGCAACAGCTCTTCAAAAGCCAGCATTTCTTCGATATGGCCAACCGCGGGGTCTGCATCAAGAGTCCCTTCGACCTGGTAGCCGGCCTGTTGAATTCGTTCAACCTGAACACGGGCGATGCCAACGTGGAATACCAGTACCGGATCTGGAGCCGCTACAACGACAGCTACTGCCTCGGCATGGAACAGCAGATGGGCACGATCCCCAATGTGTCTGGCTGGAATGCCTATTACCAGACGCCTGCTTATCACCAGTATTGGATCAATTCCAACACGATCCAGAAACGCTTCACCTTCATCAAGCAGCAGCTGGATGGCTACACGATCGGCAGTGTGCCGAACAGAACCTTCAAGATCGACTGGATCGCTTGGGTGCAGCAGTTCGGCAATACCGTTGTGCAGGACCCGAACGCACTGGTGGCAACCGCGATCAGATACCTGCTTTCGGTGGATCTCAGCCAGGCCCAGAAGGACACGATCAAATTAAATACCCTTCTGAGCGGACAAACCACCGATGGTTACTGGACGACCGCCTGGAACAACTACGTTGGTGCACCGACCAATACAACATTCAAAGGCATCGTGGATCAACGGCTCAAGAGCCTGCTGAACACCCTTCTTCAGTTGGCCGAATACCAATTGATGTAACCGCCAACCTTCACCACCAAAAGCCCAGACATGAAACGCAGGGACTTCCTCAAGCGCACAACGGCCGCCACTGCCCCGATCCTGATCAACAATATTCCCTTGCTGGCCACGGCCCGCACCGGCAATTCCTTCTTCGACTTCCTCGCCCAGACTACTTACGGCTGCGGGCGTATCCTCGTGATCATCCAGCAGAACGGAGGCAACGACGGACTGAATACGATCATCCCGATCGACAAATACCAGAACCTCTACAACGCCCGCAATGCCGCCGGCTTCCTGCCCGCGCAGAACAATATCCTGGGCCTGACGAACAACGCCAACACGGGCATGCACCCGGCCATGACCGAACTGCGCAACCTTTACGATGCGGGCAAGGTCTGTATCGTGCAGGGCGTGTCGTATCCCAATCCTAACTTTTCGCATGTCCGGGCTACGGATATCTGGTTCTCCGCTTCGGCTTCCAACCAGTACCTCGATACCGGCTGGCTTGGCCGCACGCTCGATACGAATTACCCCAACTACCCGCAGGATTATCCCAACACGAACATGACCGATCCCCTGGCCATCCAGATCGGCTCCACCCTTCCCTTCTCCCTCCAGGGACCCGCGGTGACTATGGGCTATAATGTCCCCAGCCCTTCCGCGCTGGTGAACGTCGCCACGGCTACGACCGATCCGGCGCCGAACAACGATTACGGCCGCGAGCTCTCCTTCCTGCGCATGATGCAGAACCAGAGTAATGCCTATACGGGCCGGATCTCGACCGCGTATAACGGACAGGCCACGCAATCCACCCTTTACCCGTCGCCAAGCAACTCGCTCGCCGACCAATTGAAGATCGTGGCCCGCCTCATCGGCGGTGGCTTGCAGACCCCTGTGTATATCGTCAACCACCCGAGCACGCATGATACGCATGAGAACCAGAACACGGTGCAGACCAACAACCTCACGATCCTTTCCAAAGCCATCAACGCATTTCAGAATGACCTGGAGCTGATGGGCAAATCGCATAAGGTAACGGGCATGACCTTCTCCGAATTCGGAAGGCGCATCATTGCCAATGCGAGCTTCGGCACAGACCACGGAACCGCTGCACCGGTGATCTTCTTCGGTGCGCGGCTCAACGGGCAGGTGATCGGGTCTTCGCCCAATATCCCGCTCAACCCCACGGTGAACGACCAGATCCCGATGCAATACGATTTCCGGCAGCTCTATGCCACCGTGATGCAGGACTGGCTCTGCCTGACGCCTACCGAATCGCAGACGGTGCTGGGAAGCAGCTTCACTAAGTTGCCCATCTTCGCCTCATCGGTGCTCCCGCTCGACGGCGTCACCCTCAACGGGCAATACCTCAACGGGCAGTCGAAGCTCACCTGCCAGGCGCTGCAGAATCAGAAGTATCCTTATTATGCCTTGCAATTTTCCACCGACGGGGTTCGCTATGCAGAAGTAGACCGGATCAACAATTCCAGCCTGAACCAGCAGGAAACCTATTATTTCA
>CBHWDR010000466.1:0-3432 GCA_966112575.1 uncultured Chitinophagales bacterium | reverse complement strand
TCTTTTTCGGGTCGACCTTGAGCAGGAAGAACTTCAAGGCACCGAGGGCTATGGTTTCATAAAGCTCCTTCAGTTCTGCTTCGGTAAATTCTTCCGGCTTGCTCTTCTCAGCGGTCTTTTGCGCTGCCTGTTGCACCATTTCATTCACCAGGTCATCCGCATCCACCACCGTTCCTTCGCGGCTCTTCATCCGGCCGTGCGGTAGTTCCACCATGCCATAGGAGAGATGCACGATGCCATCGGCATAGGGCTTGCCCAGCTTCTTCAGGATGAGCTGCAGCACTTTCATGTGGTAGTTCTGCTCGTCGGCGATCACATAGAAGCTCTGGTCGTAGGGGAAGTCTTTGTACTTCTCGTCGGCAAGGCCCAGGTCCTGGGTGATGTAAACGGACGTGCTATCCTTGCGCAGGACCAGCTTTTCGTCCAGGCCTTCGGCGGTGAGGTCGATCCAGACCGAGCCATCCGCCTTGCGAAAGAAAACGCCTTGCTGCAGGCCTTCTTCCACGAATTGCTTGCCGAGGAGATAGGTCTCGCTTTCAAAATAAGTTTTGTCGAAATCGGTGCCGATGCGCCGGTAGGTCTGATCGAAACCGGCATAGACCCAGCCGTTCATTTTCTTCCAGAGCTCCACTACCTCGGGCTTGCCCGCTTCCCAGTCGACCAGCATTTCCTGTGCCTGCTTCATAATGGGCGTGTTGGCGCGGATGATCTCCTTGATCTCTTCATTGATCTTCGCCCGCTTCTCGTTCTCCGCCTTGCCTTCACCGAAGATGGCGCCCCGCAGCTCGATGAGCTCCACGAGTCGCTGTCGGTTCTTCTCCGCGATCGCGGTATAGTCGCCGTAGTCGACCTGCGTTTTCAGGATCTGCTCTTCTTCCTTGATCTGCTGCTCGCAACGTACATAGTAGTCGCCCACGAAATGGTCCCCTTTGGCGCCGGTGCTTTCCGGTGTGGCGCCTTCGCCGAAGAGCTGCCAGGCGATCATGCTTTTGCAGATGTGAATGCCGCGGTCGTTAACGATGCAGGCTTTGAATACCTC
This sequence comes from uncultured Chitinophagales bacterium, assembly GCA_966112575.1. Taxonomy (GTDB): domain Bacteria; phylum Bacteroidota; class Bacteroidia; order Chitinophagales; family Chitinophagaceae; genus Flavisolibacter. The sequence goes on along the minus strand of CBHWDR010000466.1, from coordinate 2,393 downwards.
GTTGCCGTTCGCCTTCATGATCTCCGCCACGCTCCAGCCCAGGAAGTTGTTGCGCAGGTGGCCGAGGTGGAGCGGCTTGTTGGTATTGGGAGAGGAATATTCCAGGATCACTTTTCTGCCGCCGGGCTTCAGCCGCTCAAGAGGATGGGCATTGTAGGCGCCGGAAAGTAAGTCCGTGTAATAGGGATCGGCGACGGTCAGGTTGAGGAAGCCCTTGATCAGGCTGAAGCTGGTGAAGAGCTCGCCGTGCTTCTGCACCAGGTAGGCGCCCAGCTGTTCGCCCAGGGCATCGGGTGAGGTGCGCAGCTTTTTGACCAATCCGAATAGTACGATCGTGAAATCCCCTTCAAACTCGGGTTTGGTGGCGTTCACCAGGATGTCGTCGGCAACGGTCGGAATGGCGTACAGCTGCTCGATGGCCGCGGCGCCGGCCTCTTTTATTTTCTGAACAATGCTCATCAGTGATCGGTCGATTTGGGCCGCAATTTACTGATTCAGGGCCGAGAAGCAGGGCGTAGTTTCACACGCCCTTAACGGCACTCGTCGAAATGCCATTTCCCGCTTCCGATTTTGCGCCTATTTTCGCGAGGCTCATGCAAAAGGTTCACCTACTGGTTCGGAAGGCGATCGTCGCCGTGCTGGATGTTTTTTATCCGCTGTTCCGCCGCTTCATGCCCCTGCAGACCTACCATTACGCGGCTTGTGGCGGCAGCAACACCCTGCTGGGCCTGATCCTGTTCTCCCTGTCCTACGATCACCTCTTTCACGGCGAAGTAGTGCACTTCGGAGGCATCGCCCTGGAGCCTCATAACGCGGCCCTGGGTCTTTCCTTTCTCGTGACCTTTCCCATCGGGTTTTATCTCAGTATGTACGTGGTCTTCCAGGGCTCTTACCTGCGTCGGCGCGTGCAGCTTTTCCGGTATTTCCTGGTGGCGCTGGGCTGTATTTTCCTGAATTATTTCGGACTGCGTTTCTTCATCCTGCTGCTCGGGTGGGACCCGATCCTTTCCCAGATCCTCAACACCGTGATCGTGGTGATGTTCTCCTATTTCAGCCAGCGTTATTTTTCTTTCCGCTCGCCGAAAGTGAAAGCCGAACAGGCCGAGCCGGCTACATCCCTGCAGGATTGATCTCGCTGATCTTCACCTGCAGCTTGCCGGCACAATTGCTGCGGATCAGCAGGTGCTCGGGCTGGGCATAAAGGCCCGTCAGCTTCAATTCTTCCACCGAGCCGGTTCCTTTTATTCCCTTTGTCCATTCGGCATTGAGCCAGCCATTCAGCGCCGTCGTGGCCTGCGTATAGTAATTCGACAGGTCGAAGGACGTATAGGAGCGAAGCTCGCTGATGATCTTGCTGTTGAACAGCCATTTGGCCGTTTTCAGGAGCAGGTTGCGGGTCTTCAGGTCGTATTCGAAGGATTGCATTTCAATGCGTTTCAACTCGGCGTTATACACCGGCGTACCGGTAAAATAGGCCGAGCCTTCAAAGGAGCCGGTGAAGTCCACCCGGATGCGCATTTGCCCGCTGGAGTCGCCGCTCACTTCCGTTCCCTGCACAACGATATATTTCTTGAACAGGCCTTCCGAGATCTCGAAGCGCTTTCCCGCGAGGTATCCGTTGAGGACGCGACTAAGCGAATCGTATTGTAGCGCCGCTTCCAGGTGGATGTTGAATCCGCCCGGTGTTTTGGCCGTGCCGAGGTCCGGTACCACCGTCGTTGTGCCGGCGTGTTTTTCAAAGCCGACGACCGGTGTGGCCGAGAGTCCGATCGTGATATTCAGCAGGTCGTTGTTGCCCTGTATCGATTGCATGCGCAGTGTTTTCGGGTGAAGGGAAAGATAACCTACATAGGGCAAAGGATAGACCGCATTGAGCCGGTCCCAGGCGAGCTGCAGGTAAGGCCGCAGGTTGACCGAGCCGTAAGCCGCTTCCATGGCCTTCTTCGAAGCATCCAGTTCCGACTTCAGGCCGGTGAGCACTTCTGCAGTGATGTCCTGTCCCCAGAAACAGACCGAGCATTTGTCCAGGGCCTGCGGCTCCAGCCGGGTGATGCGGTTCTGCAGTACGAGGTTGGGCTGCAGCGTAAAGCTGGACGTGAAGCCGACCTTCACTTTCCGTTCGCCTTCATCAACCCCGCAGGTGCAGGCCGGCGACCAGGGAGAGAGCACCGTGCCCTTCACGCAAACCCGCGTCGACCCAGTTATCTGATAGTAGCCGGTGAAGCCGAGGTCCACCGTCGTGCCACGGAGCGCAATAGACAAGGGCGAGCGGCGGAAGCGGTATTTATAGCGGGTTGCACAGTCGGCTTCTACCCATCCATCGGGATAGTTGGGAGAGGTGAAGACCGTATCCACATTCTTCTCTGCCATGGCGAAAAAGGAGCGAAGGTTCA
>CBHWDR010000465.1:0-3433 GCA_966112575.1 uncultured Chitinophagales bacterium | reverse complement strand
GCTGCAGTTCATCGATCAACGCACCTTCCACATTGCTCTGGTAATAATGCAGCTCTGCGAGGGAGGACTTCCGGAAGCTCTCGCATGTGTCGGGCAAATCGGTGGGAAGCATATTCGGGCTCGGGCTGAAAGGCTACGAGCTTGCCTTGCACCACTTTCTTGGTACGTGATCAGGTATTGACCCGCGCATAGATGCGGAGCGAGATCCATTTGCCATCCTTCCATTCGCAGTCGCGCATGCAGCCTTCGAATGCAAACCCGCAGCGTTCCAGCAGGCGCCAGCTGGCCTCGTTCTCCGTTTCCACGAACGCTTCCATCCGGTGGAGTCCCCGCTCCTGTTTCCAGTACGAACAGGCCGCCTCAACGGCTTCGCGGGCATAGCCCCTGCCCCAGAACCGGGGCAGCAGCCAGAAACCCAGTTCCGCCTTCCGGTGTTCCGCTTTGAAGAGATAAACAGCGAGCACGCCGATCGGCGCTCCCGTCTCCCGTTCCACCAGCTTCCAGGGCAGGCCGCTCCCTTCAGCAACCAGTTGCTCATAAAACTCCATCTGTGCTTTCGTTGCCTCGAAGCTTTCGTAACGCACTCCATAAAAAGGAATGACCTCTTGGTGGCTAAGGCCTTCAAATACAAACCCCTGGTCCGCGGCCTCGATCTTTTTCATCAGCAGGCGCTCGGTTTGCAGTTCAGGAAACATGAAGGGAAATTAGCGAATTCGAGAATGAGAGAATCCGAGAATGGGTTTCGTCTAAAAAAAATAAAGGCCGCCTCCCGGCGACCTTTATTTTATCTCTTATAGGATCCCAGCTATATGTGCCGCTTTCCCAATTGCCTACTGCCTATTGCCTACTGCCTATTGCCCACTGCCCACTGCCTACTGCCTACTTCTTCATCATCGCGATGAAATCATCGAACAGGTAGCGGCTGTCGTGCGGGCCTGGCGTGCTTTCCGGATGATACTGCACCGAGAAGGCCTTCTTGCCTTTCACGCGAATGCCTTCGATCGACTGGTCGTTGAGGTTCACATGGGTGATCTCGATATGATCGGCCTTACGCACCGCTTCGGGGTCCACGCCAAAACCATGGTTCTGGGTCGTGATCTCGCAGCGGCCGGTGACGAGGTTCTTTACCGGGTGATTCATGCCGCGGTGGCCATGGTGCATCTTGAATGTGGGAATATCATTGGCCAGTGCCAGGAGCTGGTGGCCGAGGCAGATGCCGAAGGTGGGCTTGTTCTCCTCGAGGATGCCCTTCACGGTCTGAACGGCGTAATCCATGGAAGCCGGGTCGCCGGGGCCATTGGAGATGAAGTAACCGGCCGGGTTGAATGCTTTCAGTTCCGCAACGGGTGTTTTCGCCGGGAACACTTTTACGTGCGCGCCGCGCTCCACCATGCAGTTGAGGATATTGCGCTTGGTGCCGTAGTCGAGCACGGCGATCTTGATCGGGGAAGCAGGATCGCCCAGCTCGTAGGGCACCTGTGTGCTCACCACCGAAGCCAGCTCGAGGCCATCCATATCGGGCACTTCCGCCAGTTTGGCTTTCAGCACTTCCGGGTCCAGGATCTCCGAAGAGATGATGCAGTTCATGGCACCCTTGCTGCGGATCTCCGTTACCAGCGCGCGGGTATCCACGCCTTCGATGGCTACGATATTCTGTTTCTTCAGGTATTCGTTGAGCGAGCCCTGGGCCATGCGGCGGGAAAAGATCTCCTCAAGGTTCCGGCCGATCAGGCCCCGGATCTTGATGCTGTCGCTCTCCACGTCGAAATCCGCAACACCGTAGTTGCCGATATGCACCGTGTTCATGATCAGCACCTGCCCGTAGTAGCTGGGGTCGGTAAAAACTTCCTGATAGCCGGTCATCCCGGTGTTGAAACAGATCTCGCCACCGGTGGTGCCGATCGCTCCGAACGCTTTGCCATGGCAGACCGTGCCATCTTCCAGAACCAGAATTGCGGGTTTGTTCATGTTCAAAAAATTAGGCAAAGAAAGAATTTTTCAGGGCTCGACCCACGTTAAACTTTTCAACAGTGCGTGAATGAGCGCCGGCTGCTCCTCCTGCGGCTTATCCGCCACCAGCGCTCCGAGGGTCCAGGCGACCACCAATTCGGTGTTGGGGTCGAAATCGGCGTACCGCTGGAGTTTTTCTTACATAAAAAAGGCAGGAGTGAACTCCTGCCCTTTACATATACCAAGCAATTATTAGCTGGGTTGTTGCTCGGAAGCTTCCGGCGCTTCAGCTGCGGGTGCAGCCGTTTCAGCAGGAGCTTCAGCCTTCTTGCGGCTACCACCGGCACGGCGGGTACGCTTGGCGCCTTCTTTCTTCTCGGTCTTGCCTTTACCGTATACTTCGTTGAAGTCAACGAGCTCGATCATGGCGAGTTCCGCGTTATCACCAGGACGTGCGCCCAGTTTGATGATGCGGGTGTAACCACCAGGACGGCCGGCAACTTTCTCGGCGATGGTGCCGAAAAGTTCCTTGATGGCTTCTTTGTCCTGCAGGTACGAGAATACCACACGACGCTGGTGCGTGGTGTTGCTCTTACCTTTTGTGATCAGGGGCTCGGCGTACACACGCAGGGCTTTCGCCTTGGCTAACGTGGTTACGATCCGCTTGTGCTGGATCAGCTGGCAGGTAAGGTTGCTCAAAAGGGCCTCGCGGTGCGCTTTGGTGCGGCTGAGGTTGTTGATCTTGTCTCCGTGACGCATGACTTGTTTGTTTACGACCGGTCTTCCCGGCCAATGAGTAAATATTCAGCTGCACCGTGTCAAGGATTTGCAGCCTACTTTTTAATGAGCTAATGGGATAATGAGCTAATTAGTTAATGACTGGTCGAAACCAATACGCACCATTTGCTCATTCTCGAATTAGCTAATTCGCTAATTAATAATCGTCCTTATCGATCCCGAGCTTGCCCAGGTCCATACCGAAGTGGAGGCCACGTTCGTTGAGTACCTGCTCGATCTCGGAGAGCGACTTCTGGCCGAAGTTGCGGAACTTCATCAGATCTTCCTGCTCGTACTGTACCAGCTCGCTGAGCGAGTTGATCTTGGCGGCTTTCAGACAGTTGAAGGCGCGAACCGAAAGGTCCAGGTCTTCGAGCGGCGTCTTGAGCACCTTGCGGAGCTGGAGCGTCTGCTCGTCAACGATGTCTTCTTTCTTCTCTTCTTTATTGTCGAAGGTGATGTTCTCGTCGGTGATGATCATCAGGTGCTGAATCAGAATCCGGCTGGCCTGCTTCACGGCTTCTTCGGGATGAATGGTGCCGTCGGTGGTCACTTCCATAACGAGCTTCTCGTAGTCGGTGCGCTGCTCCACACGGGTATTCTCGATCGAGTACTTCACGTTCTTGATCGGGGTGTAGATGGCATCCATCGGGATGTAACCCAGGGGGGCATCCTTCGGCTTGTTCTCTTCCGCAGGCACATAACC
>CBHWDR010000464.1:0-3441 GCA_966112575.1 uncultured Chitinophagales bacterium | reverse complement strand
GGTGCTCCTGGTCGTGCTGGTCAAGCTGTTCTCCCTGAATCCCGCCTGGGTCGAAAGGTACTATTCCAACGGCTTCTACCCGATTTTTTCCCGCCTGCTCCGGATCCTTTTCGGCTGGCTCCCCTTTAGCGCGGGCGACCTCCTCTATATTCTGGCTTTCGTTTTCCTCGTGGTCAAGACCTGGAAATTCCTCCGCCTGCTGGTCAAACGGCAGGTCCGGGAATACCTCTCCTGGGTCCTGTTCCGCAAATACCTCAAACTGGTACTGTCGATCTACCTGGTCTTTAACCTGTTCTGGGGACTCAACTACAACCGGCTGGGCATCGCACACCAGCTCGGACTGGAGGTGCAGCCCTATCGCCAGGAAGACCTCCAGCGGATCACCTTCCTGCTCCACAAACGCCTCAATGCTTCGGCTGCCGGCGTCGACAGCCTGGCCCGGCTGCGCCTGGAAAACAACCACACCCTGTTCCAACAAGGCATCGGTAATATGGATGCACTGGGTAAGGAGCTGCCCTATCTTGCTTATCCCACCCCTTCGATCAAGCCTTCGATCTACAGCCCTATCGGTCATTTTTTCGGGTTTACCGGCTATTTCAACCCCTTTACTGGCGAAGCCCAGCTCAATACCTCGGAACCGGTATTCCTGAAACCCTTTGTGGTGGACCATGAGGTCGCGCACCAATTGGGTTATGGAAAAGAGAATGAAGCCTCCTTCGTTTCCTACCTTGCCTGCCGCCGTTCGCCCGACAACGATTTTCGCTATTCGGTCTACTACGAGCTTTACTATAATGCGTTGTCGGAGCTGCTCGTTACCGGCAGCGATACCACGCAGCTCCACCAGCTGCGGCAAAGCCTGCACCCGCGTGTGCGTGCCGATCGCCGCGCGCACCTGGAGTTTCGCTTCCGCAAACGCAACCGCATCTCCCCCTACGTGGGCGATTTCTACAGCGGCTACCTGAAGATGAACAACCAACCGAAAGGCATGGCCACTTACAACGAAGTCATCGCCTGGCTGATCGCCTATGTGCGGAAGTACGGAGAAGAGTCATTGTGATGATTGAATGCAGCCGACATAAGGCAGAAAAACCGCGATAAGGATTGTCCGTTGTCGGTGGTCTGTGGTCCACTCTCCCTACATTTGCGTCTCGAACCTTACTTACTATGTCTGATCAATTTTCCGATAAGGTGGTGGTGATCACCGGCGGCACCGATGGCATCGGCAAAGCCTTGGTGGAAGCCTACCTCCACGCCGGGGCGAAAGTGGCCACCTGTGGCCGCAACCACGACAAACTCTACCGCCTGCAATCCGAATACCCTTCCTATCCCCTGCACACCGTTGTTGCCGACGTAAGCGTGGAGAACGACTGCCGGCATTTCATCGAATCCACGATCAAGGTCTTTGGCGGCGTGGACATCCTGATCAACAATGCGGGCATCTCGATGCGGGCGCTGTTGAAGGATGCATCGGTGGATGTGATCAAAAAAGTAATGGACATCAACTTCTTTGGTGTGGTCTATTGCACCAAGTACGCGCTCCACTCGCTGATCGAACGCAAGGGCACCATCGTGGGTGTGTCTTCCATTGCAGGTTACCGGGGCCTTCCGGGCCGAAGCGGCTACTCGGCTTCCAAGTTCGCCCTGCAAGGCTGGCTGGAAGCGATCCGCACCGAGCTGGCCGGTGATGGCGTGCATGTGATGTGGGTCTGCCCCGGCTTCACGGCATCCAATATCCGCAATGCCGCCCTAAACAGTGAAGGCCGGCAACAGGGTGAAACCCCGCTCGACGAGTCGAAGCTGATGACGTCGGAGTCGGTAGCCCAGCATATTATTAAGGCCATCAAACAAAAGAAGCGGACGCTGGTGCTCACCTTCCAGGGGAAGCAGACCGTCTTCCTGAATCGTTTTTTTCCCGGCTGGACCGATAAACTGGTGAGAAAATTTTATTTTAAGGACGGGCGACTGACGAAGTAAAACGTGAGACGTCAGACGTGAGACGATGAACCGCTGTCCTGTTAAATCCGCCACACCGAGAACAAACAACGCATGCCCTTAGTAACGCTCACATCCGATATTGGCGAACAGGATTACCTGGTCGGCGCGGTAAAAGGGCGTTTGCTGCGCATCCATCCCGGTTTCCGGATCATCGACATCACGCATAAGCTCTCTCCCTTCAATTACCCGCAGGCAGCCTATGTCTGCCGCAACGCGATCAAGAACTTTCCTGAGTTCACCTTTCACATCGTGCTGGTGAACCTCTTCGAATCGAAGCCCGAGCAGTTGCTCTTTGCTTTTCATAACAATCAATACCTGGTCTGCGCCGACAATGGCCTGATCGGCATGATCCTCGAAGACAAGCCGGAGATGGTGATCGGGATCCCTCTGGAGAAAACGGCCATCAAGAATACCCTGTACTGCATCGATGTAGCGGCCCGGGCCATCACCCAGCTGGCCAATGGCGAGCCGGTGCACAACATCGGCATACCGGACGCCAATTATATCGAGAAGAACCCGCTACGCCCCACCACCGGCGAAGACTGGATCGAAGGGCAGATCATCTTCATCGACAATTTCGAGAACGTGATCGTCAACATCACCCAGGAGCAGTTCGAGCAGCAGCGTAAGGGCCGGCGGTTCAAGATCGTATTCAAGCGCGACGAGATCATCGAGCGCATCTCCGGCTCCTATGCCGATGTGCCCCAGGGCGAGAAGCTGGTGCTCTTCAATTCGGCCGGCTACATGGAGATCGCTATCAATAAGGGCAATGCTGCCGGCCTTTTCGGCCTGAAGGGCTACAACGAAGGCGCGAACGGCCAGACCTCGGCCATGGTGGCGAACCGGCTGTTTTACCAGACGGTGAAGGTCTTCTTTCAGTAGGCAGTGGGCAATAGGCAATAGGCAGTAGGCAATAGGCAATGGGCAATGGGGAATCGTGATTAACAGGTAGGCTAGTGTCATTGTCGCATCCTTAATGTTTTTTTATTGGAGCGCCCATTTTCGAATTTCCGAATTAGCTAATTATCGAATTATCCCATGATCATCCGTATCGTCAAAATGCAGTTCCGGCCCGAGGAGGTCGACAGCTTTCTGGAATTTTTCGAAGGGCGCCGCCCGCTCATCCGCGGGTTTGAAGGCTGCCGGCACCTCGAGCTCTGGCAGGACCAGGGCGACCCTTCCACCTTCTTCACCTATAGCCACTGGGAAAGCGAGGACCACCTCAACGCCTACCGCCGCTCCGAATTCTTCGATGCCACCTGGCGCGCCACCAAGGAGAAGTTCGCCCGCAAACCGGAAGCCTGGACGGTGGGGAAGGTCGGGGAATGAGGGAACGACGGCTCCATTGGGCGTGGTTCTAACCCGGTTTTTGAACCACGGAGACACGAAAACACGAAGAAGCACAGAGGTTTTTGTTTAAAGCAATCTTTTCCCAAGGGTCTCAGA
>CBHWDR010000463.1:0-3449 GCA_966112575.1 uncultured Chitinophagales bacterium | reverse complement strand
AGGCCGGCGCTCGTCATCGCGGCGGCGACGTGTCCGCCGTAGAAGCTGCGGTTGGTGGGCTCGTATTCGCCGATCAGCTGCATGGCCCGGTCCTTGGGCGCGCCGCTGAGGGTTCCCGCAGGGAAGGTGCGGAAGAGCACCGCGAAGGGATTGGCGCCGGCCTTCACCTTTCCCACCACTTCGCTCACCATATGGATCACGTGCGAATAGTAGTGCACTTTCTTGTATTCGCTCACCTCCACGTCCGTGCATACGGTGCTCAGGTCGTTGCGCGCCAGGTCTACCAGCATCACGTGTTCGGCATTTTCCTTCGGGTCCTTCATCAGCTCTGCGGCTTTCTCGCTGTCGATCGCATCATCGCCTGTTCGGCGGAACGTGCCCGCGATCGGGTGCACCACGGCCTTTCCGTCGCGGATGATGAGCTGCGCCTCGGGCGAGGAACCAAAGAGGCGGTAGTCGCCATAATCGAAGAAAAACAGGTAGGGCGAAGGGTTGATATTGCGCAGGGCCCGGTATACGTTGAACTCATCCCCGGTGAAGCGCCTGAAGAACCGGCGGCTGAGCACGATCTGAAACACATCTCCCCGGTAGCAGGAGGCTATACCCTTGCGCACCATCTCGCGGTAGGTCTCGTCATCCATGTTCGACACCTCTGCTTCTGCCGCGCGGAAGGGAAACTGCGGCACGTCCCGGCTGTTGATCAGGCTCTCGATCGTGTCGGCTTCCGATTCCAGCCCTTCCACGATGTTCTCGCAGAGGAGCAGCTCGTCGCGGTGGTGGTTGATGGCGATCACGTACTGGTACAGGCGGTAGCGCGCCAGTGGAACGGCATTTTGCTGGTCGGGCTTCGAGCCGGACTGAACCGTTTCGAACAACTGCACGGCATCGAAGGTGAAATAGCCGAAGAGGCCCTGTGCAAAGCGGGCAGCCTTTTCCTCACTGCTGGGATCGAAATGCTGCATATAGCTCCAAAGCGTGTCCTGCAGGGCTTCCTTCCGGTTGAGCTTCACTTTCTCCGCCGGGCGGCCCGGCAACTTGAACTCGACCAGCTCCGGGTTGCGGATCTCGATCCCCCCGATCGCATTGATGCAGATGAAGGAGTAAGAGTTCTCGGCCGCATGGTGGTCGGTGCTTTCGAGCAGTACGGTGTCGCGGAAGCGGTCGCGCAGACGCAGGTAGATGCCTACAGGCGTGTACACATCGGCAAGCATTTTGGTAACCTTAGTCCGTAATTCGATCTTTTTCATGGTTGACGGTTGTGGCCGTTTGATAAATAAAAAGCCCCGCAGTGCGGGGCTTCTGAAATATGCTGAACAACAGGCATGACTATACAGAACCCCTCGAAGAGCTTGTATGCCACCACCAATTGTTGTTGAGTTGCTTCATCGCTGCAAAGATGTGCCGTGGTGATCGATTAATCCAAATTTTTTTTCAGGTCTCGTTAAATCAGGTTTATGACAGTACAACATAAGGGAACAGAAACACGCGGAATGTTCTTTGTGGAACATGAGGGCGAGGTAGCGGCTGAAATGGTCTACTCCATTCCGGGCAACAACCGCATGCTGATCGAGCACACCGAAGTGGATGAGGTGCTCCGCGGGCAGAACATCGGCTATGAGTTGGTGCATGCAGGCGTGGAATATGCCCGCAAGCACGGGATGACCATCGTCCCCGCCTGCAGCTTTGCCCGGGCGATCTTCGACAAAAAGCCCGACTTCGCCGATGTGCTGGAACAGGCGTAGGGAGCCCGTCCTTCCGTATCTTCCCTTCATGAAATCCCTGGTCTTCTTTTGCCTCCTGCTTCCGAGTTTCGTTTTCGCGCAAGCCGACTCTTTCTTCCTGTTCAAACCCGACCGGGTATTTGATGGAGAAACCCTGCACAACGATTGGGTGGTGCTGGTGAAAGGCCGGTTCATTGAACAGGCCGGCCCCATGCGCTTCAAGCTGCCTGCCAATACCCGGGTCATCGAGCTTCCCGGGGTGACCCTGATGCCGGGCATGATCGAAGGCCATAGCCACCTCTTCCTTCATCCCTACAATGAGGTTTCCTGGAACGACCAGGTCTTACGTGAATCGAGGGCCGAACGTACCATTCGTGCGGCCAACCACGCCCGAGCAACCCTGCTCGCCGGCTTTACCACGGTGCGTGACCTGGGCACGGAGGGCGCCGAATACGATGATGCGGGACTGAAAAGATCCATTGATTCCAACCTCATCCCCGGCCCACGCATGATCATCGCTTCGAAAGCGATCGTAGCCACCGGCTCCTACGGCCCCAGGCTGAAGAACGCCGATATCGATGTGCCCCAGGGAGCGGCGGAGGTGGGCAATATCCCCGAGATGGAAAAAGAGGTGCGCAACCAGATCGCTCGGGGCGCCGACCTCATCAAAATCTACGCTGATTACCGCTGGGGGCGCTCCGGCGAAGCTGCGCCTACGTTCAGCATGGAGGAGATCCGTGCGGCCGTAGCCATCGCACGTTCGGGCGAACGCCCGGTAGTTACCCATGCCTCCACCATCGAAGGCATGCGACGCAGCGTTCTTGCGGGTGTGCGCACCATCGAGCATGGAGATGCCGGTGACGAAGAGATCTTCCGGCTGATGAAAGAAAAAGGCGTGGCTTTCTGCCCCACGCTTGCCGCGGGTGATGCAGTAGCGCAATATGCTGGATGGAAGAAAGGAACGGACCCCGAACCGGAGCGGATCGCCAACAAACGCCGGTCTTTCGCGGCCGCCTTGCGCAGTGGCGTCACCATAGTCATGGGCGGCGATGCGGGCGTGTACGCGCACGGCGATAACGCCCGGGAGATGGAGCTGTTGGTTGAGTATGGCATGAAACCGATTGACGTGTTGCGCTCGGCTACGTCGGTGAATGCGGATGTTTTCGGCTATGGTACGACGATCGGTCGCATAAAAAAAGGCCTGCTGGCAGACCTGGTTGGGGTGAACGGGGATCCCACGCTCACGATCGGCGACGTGCGCAGGACCGTACTGGTTATGAAGGACGGCCGCTGGTTCCGGCAACCCTAGGGCTGGGTCATGAATTCGCGCACTTTTTGCTTCTTGAGGTAGAAGCTGCCTTTGGACTCGCTTTCCCGCCAGTTGCCATCGACATAGGTTTTACGGCGATTTACAAAGCCGCTGAGCACGAATTCTTTGCCTTCACCGCAGTTGCAGGTGATGATCACCGAATCGCCCCGGAGCTGATAGGTTCCCGACTGCCGGTTCCCTTCGCTCACGGCGTCGCGGTACCACTCGATCGACTGCTCACCGGTGAACTTGACCACCATGGTCTTCATCTCCTCTCCTTTTCCATATTCACCGAGCCAGATGCCATCGAACTCAGGCTCCTCCACCGGAGCCCGGAAGCTTGCGAGGCCAATGCCCACCACGATCAGAAAGAACAACTTTTTCATATCCTCAGATTTACCCAATCTGTGGTAGTTCAA
>CBHWDR010000462.1:0-3454 GCA_966112575.1 uncultured Chitinophagales bacterium | reverse complement strand
GATCGCGATGGGTAGGCTGTGCTGGCTGTGCTGGAATTTCTCCGACGAGAGCAGGGTCTTCATGCTCACCACGGTCTTCTTGACATTCGGAACTTCGATACCGATCGTACCACGGCCCGGGATCGGTGCAATGATGCGGATACCCAATGCCGCCAGGGAGAGCGCGATGTCGTCTTCCAGGTTCTTGATCCGGGAGATCCGCACACCCGCGGCCGGCACGATCTCGTAGAGCGTCACTGTAGGGCCGACCGTGGCCATGATCTTCTGAATTGAGATATCGTAGTTCTTCAGCGTGTTGATGATCTGGTTCGTGTTGGCCTCCAGCTCGCCCGGGTCCTGAACGATCTTCTCGGAGCCATGCGTTTCGAGCAGGTTCAGGCCGGGGTATTTGTAATCCCGGAGGTCGAGCGTGGGCTCGTAGGGCGGCAGGTCGCTGTAGTCCTTGCCTTCATCACCTTCTTCTTTTGGCTCTTCCTCGGCTACCTTGATCTCCAGCTGCAGGTCGGATGGAGGCGCCGGCGGCTGAACAAAGGTGCTGGTAGTGATCACCGGCTGCGGTTGCGGTTCCGCCCGGGGTTCCGGCTCTTCTTCGGGGAGGTGCGCCACGTTCATGAGATCGTCGGCGATCTCTTTTTCCACGATGGGCTCGTTGATGGTCAGTTCTTCCGCATCGGCTTCCTCTTCCGGCTCATCACGCTCGGTCAGGGTGAAGGGGATCTCTTCCTCCTCTTCATCGAGCTGGATCACCACCGGTCCGTCGCCCTTGAGCTGGTTGCCTTTCGATTCGGGAAGTGTATCGGCCTGGGCCGTGTAGAGGTCGTTGATGGAAACCATCTTGCCCTTGGCCTGCGGCTCTTCGGGTTCCATAATGGGCTCCTCGGGAGCTGCTTCAGGCTCTAATATGGGCGCGGCAGCAACAGCACGACGCGGCAGCTCGAAAGAGGGGTTGAACTGCCAGATGCCGTAAGCCCCACCTACTACCAGGAGCAAAGCTGCGGTGCCGATGGTGCCGAGGAAATTGACGAGCCAGGAAGCGATCATGTCGCCCACTTCACCACCGTAAGGGAACCAGGCCGAAGAGAAAAGAAAGGAAAGCGTGATCGAGAGGATCAGCAGACCGATCGTGACATATTTCAGGTTTCTCCAGATGGAGAAGACTTTGCGATTGAAAAGCAGGTTAATGCCCACAACGAAGAAAAACGTGCAGAACAGGAAGGAGGCCAGGCCGAAGCCATTGTTCACCAGGGCATGTGAAACATAGGCCCCCAGCCTTCCGAGGAGGTTGGTCACCTTGTTGTCGTCGTCATTGTTGAAGAGAAAACCGATGCCTTTGTTCATCACCTGCGACTGGTCTTCTTTCCAGGTGAAGAGGTAGGAAACAAATGCGATAAAAAGGAAAATGGAAGTAAGCAGCGAAACGGTGCCCATGATCTTCCAGGTCCGTTCGTCTTTCGCCAGTTTTTTGAGGTCGATCCGTTCTTCGGTTTCGGTTGGGAGGGAAGCAGCCGGCTTCTTGCGGTCTGCCTTGACCGCTTTTTCTTTGACCGCCCTGGGCGCCTTCTTCACCTCAGCTTCCGCTTTTTCCAATACATCCCCGGGTGGAGTGGATTTTTTCAGCTTGTTTCCCATAGTGAAACAAAGATAAGGTTCCGGTTGAGGAAAAGCCCTATGGGCAAGGGTTTGGACAAAAAAAACCGCTTATTTCCGGATCAGCGCAACCACCAGCATCACCCACCCGAGAATAAAGAGCAGGCCGCCGATCGGCGTAATGATGCCCACGGCCGTCGGAACGACCTTGTTCATCGTCCGCAGGGAGGATATGAGGTAGAGGGAGCCGGAAAAGCAGACGATGCCGGCCATGAAGAGGAAGCCTGCCCAGCTGATGGGCGAACCGGTCATCCGTTCGGCGAGCATGCCCACAACGATCAGCGCCAGGGCATGGTACATCTGGTACTGCACCCCGGTTTGATAGATGGCCAGCGTCTCGGCATCGGCGATCTTCTTCAGTCCATGTGCGCCAAAGGCGCCAAGGGCCACGGCCAGTCCGGCCAAGAGGGCGCCAACGATCAAAAAGAGTTTCTGGGCTTCAGCTGTTTGCATGGAATATTTGCGTTACCAGGGTTTCGAGGGTCAGATGTTCTTCCGGCAAAATAACGTGGGCCTGCTGATAAAAGATTTTCCGGCCCGAATATTTTTTCAGCACCCAGGCGCGCAGTTCCGAATCAGGGATCGAGGCAACGAGGGGCCGGGAGGCCCGTTCCTTGCGGAGCCGCTGGCAAACGGTTTCCAGCGAGGTGTTCAGCCAGACCACCACGCCCTTGCGTTTCAGGTAGTCCATGTTGTTGAAAAAGCAGGGCGTACCCCCGCCCGTTGACATGACAAAGCTGCCGCCGGCCTCGGTCAGTTGCTGCAGGGTCTCGCGCTCCAGGTTGCGGAACTGCTCCTCCCCTTTTTCCGCGAAAATCTCGGTTACCGTTTTGCCTTCCTGCCGCTCGATCTCCTCGTCCAGGTCCATGAAGGGCAGGTGGAGCTTGTCGGATAACAGCCGCCCCCAGTGCGTTTTACCGCAGCCCATAAATCCGATGAGGAAGATCTTCATAGTGAATCGTGAATGGTGAATAGGCAATTGGCAGTGGGCAGTGGGCAATAGGCAATTGGGTTTAATGAAATATGCAGGCTTAAATGGTTACCTGAATACAACAAAGCCGAACACGAGGCGACTCACTGCCCACTGCCTATTCACTACTACCTATTTGAACGCGTTGTACCCGGTCACATCCATGCCGGTAATGAGCAGGTGGATGTCGTGGGTTCCCTCATAGGTGATCACGCTTTCGAGGTTCATCATGTGGCGCATGATGGAGTACTCGCCGGTGATGCCCATGCCGCCGAGCATTTGCCGGGCTTCGCGGGCGATGTTGGTCGCAATCTCGCAGGAGTTGCGCTTGGCCATCGACACCTGCTGGGGCGTAGCCTTGCCTTCGTTCCTTCCAGCACGATCTCCTGCAAACTCATGCCACCAGCTGTGCTGAGGCGGTTAAACTCTGCAATCATCACTATACCATTCAGCACGGCCACCCCAAACAATGCTATAAAACCGACACCGGCTGATATACTGAAAGGCATGTCGCGTAGCCACAAGGCAAATATGCCGCCTATGGCCGATAAAGGTATAGCCGAGTAAATGAGCAGGCCATAGCGCACCGAGCGGAAAGCAAAGTATAAGAGCAGGAAAATGAGCGTCAGCGAAACAGGCACCGCAACAGTGAGTCGTTGTTTAGCAGCTTCCAGGTTCTCGAATGCGCCGCCATATACCACATAATATCCCGGCGGAAGCGTAAGCTGCTGCGCTACTTTCTGCTGCAGTTCATCCACTATACTTTGCACATCGCGTCCGCGCACGTTAAAACCTACTACTATGCGGCGTTTGGCATCTTCGCGCTGTATCTGGTAG
>CBHWDR010000461.1:0-3462 GCA_966112575.1 uncultured Chitinophagales bacterium | reverse complement strand
TATAATTCTTCATACCCCGAAGCTATCCGCGCCTTGGGCGGCTTCAAGGGGAAAAGCCTCCAACCTTGAAGGTTTTATAAACCTTCAAGGTTGGAGAAAAACCTCAGGAAAGGAGCGCGAAAATCTCTTGCGTTAATTGCTCCGGGCTTCGAAATATAATGCCCCGGATCCCCATCTCCTCCGCCGCCCGCACATTCTCCTCCCGGTCGTCGATAAATACGGCAGATGCCGGATCAATGGCATATTGCTCCAGGAGATGCGCATAGATTCGCCGGTCGGGCTTGCGCATGCCCACCTCGCTGCTGAGCAGGATCCCATCGAACCAATTCAGGAAGGGATAGTCGGCCACTGTTTGCGGGAAGAGACCTGCATTCCAATTCGAAAGCGCATACAGCCGGAAATCCTTGTCCTTCAAGCCTTCCAGCAACTTCACCGTCCCGGCGATCGCACCGCGGAACATCTCCCGCCATCGTCCATAGTACGCACGGATCGGGGCTTCCCACGCGGGAAACTCCCGCACCCGTTCCGCAACAGCTTCATCGATATCACGGCCCGCATCCTGGTTGCCATGCCATTCCAGCGGGCAGACTTCGGTGAGAAAATACCGCAGCTCCTCCTCGTTGCCGAAATAGCCACGGAAGAGATATGCAGGATCCCAGTCGATCAGGACATTCCCCAAGTCGAAGATGAAAGTCTCAATTGGCATGGGAAAAGAAGCAGAATGGACAACCTTGAAGGTTTTATAAAACCTTCAAGGTTTTGCCTTAAAACGAATCTTGAAATACAGCATGATCAACGACAGTAGCAGCACCATGCTGTTCGTGTAGATGATGGCGATGTCCTTCTTCACGATGCCGAAGATCAGCCACATGATCACGCTGATCGTGGCAAAGGCGAACATCAGCAGCGACACGCCCTCGGCATTCTTCTCCTTCCAGGTCTTGATTACCTGCGGGAGAAAGGTTACCGATGTGATGGTGCCGGCAACGAGGCCAAGCACATTGATCCATTCCATATGGATTATTTAGTGGTTTTGTATTTCCTGATGCCCTTCGTATCGCCGGTAGCCGACAGCATGCTGATCGCTACACCGCCACCCGGAGCCAGGCTCAGGCGCAACGCCGTTTTCGCATCCACCAGGAATTGCTCGATCACATACCGCATCGGGTCGCCATCCCAGCTGCTCTTTGCATCATCCCGATAGATCGTGGCGATATAAGTTTTGCCCGCCTCCAGAAAATCCAGGGGTTGGCGAAAACTGCGCGCCTGCTCATCGGTAATGCCGCCCAGGAACCAGTTGGCACTGCCCTTCGCCTTTCTCGCGATCACCAGGTAATCGCCCGGCTCGGCCTGCAACACCTTCGTATCGTCCCAGTCAACCGCCACGTCCCGGATGAATTGAAACGCATCGGGCTTCGCCTCGTAATTTTCGGGCAGGTCGGCCGCCATCTGCAAAGGACTGTACATCGTTACATAAAGCGCCAGCTGCTTGGCCAGCGTCGTATGCACCTGCTCCGTCTTCTTCGGGTCGTAGGCGCTCATGCGGATCTGGAAAATACCCGGTGTATAATCCATCGGACCACCCATCAGCCGCGTGAACGGCAGGATGGTCTCGTGCTCGGGCGGGTTGCCCTTGCTCCAGGCGTTGAATTCGTTTCCCCTGGCCGCCTCGCTCGCCAGCCAGTTGGGCCAGGTGCGGTGCAGCCCCGTAGGTCGCACCGGCTCGTGCGCATCCACCATGATCCGGTAGCCAGCCGTCTTCTCCGCCACACGCAGGTAATGATTCACCATCCACTGCCCGTCGTGGTGCTCGCCCCGGGGAATGGGCAGGCCTACGTAGCCGGTCTTCACCGCATCCATGCCATGCGCACGCATGAAGCGGTAGGCCGTATCCATATACCGCTCGTAGTTCGTTACCGAACCCGAGGTCTCGTGGTGCATGATGATCTTCACACCTTTCGAAGCCGCGTAGCGCTGCAGCTCGTTGACATCGTAATCGGGATAAGGCGTGATAAAATCGAACACGTTCTCTTTCCATTTCCCGAACCAGTCTTCCCATCCCGTATTCCATCCCTCTACCAGCACACCACCGAATCCATTTTTTGCAGCGAAGTCGATGTAGCGCTTCACATTGGCCGTGTTGGCGCTGTGTGGCACTTTGGAGGCCTGCTGCGAGCCCACCTGTCCACCTGCATAGTCCCAGCTTCCCTTCCCAACGTGCATCTCCCACCAAACGCCCACGAACTTCTGCGGACGGATAAAGGAAGGGTCTGCCACTTTCGAAGGCTCGTTCAGGTTCAGGACCATGCGGTTGGCGGCGATGATCTCGGTAGCCTTGTCGCTCACAATGATCGTACGCCAGGGCGTGTGAGAGGGAGTCTGTAAATAGGCTTTGTTGCCCACTGCATCGGGCACCAGGTGGGCTTTTAGTGTTAATGGCAAGCCTGTGCCTACTTCGAGCTGCATCGCAGGATAGTTGACCAGCGCTGCTTCATGAATATTGATATAGAGCCCATCATCCGTCTTCAGCATGAGCGGCGTCTGCACCGCCTTCTCCGAAAACGGTTGCCTCGTGCTGATCTCGTTGAACGCTTTTGAAACAGTAATGGCATTCACACCACTTAACCGGGTGTGCTGATAGGTGTACTCATTGGTCTCGTAATCACCGGGGATCCAGTGGGCCATCGGGTCGGCAGGGAGGTTGAACTCCGTGCGTTCATTCGCCACCACGAAATGCATCAGCTCCTGGCCTTCGGGAAACTCGTACCGGAACCCGACGCCTTCATCAAAAACACGGAATACGATGTTCACCCGCACTTTCGCATTGGCCTTGTCGCGCAGCCACAGCTTCAGTTCCTTATGGTGGTCACGGATCTGCGCATACTCGCCCCAAACCGGCTTCCAGGTCGCATCGTGCGTGGAGGAATCCACGCGGTCAACGTCGAAGGAAGTGAGCATCATCTTCGGGCTTGAAAGCGCTATTCCAAGGCCGGAAGGCAAGAGCACCGTCTTGTTCTTGTACCGGACACCGTACGACAATGCCCCGTCCTGTCCGCGTGCTACCTGTACCGCCACCTGGCCGTTGGGCGAAGCGATCCGGTAGTCCTGGGCAGCTGCGCCCATGGCCAGCAGCAGGCCGAAGAAAGCAATTCCTTTACGCATGATTATCGTTTTTCAAACAGCCACCACATCCGTTTGCGGGGCATGATCTTGTAATTGGTTTTGATGTATTTCACGATGTGCTCCATCGCTTCGTCCACATTATCGGTAAAGAGCACGAGGTCCATGTCTTCCTTCGAAATCGTTCCCTGCTTGGCCATATCCTGCATCGCTTCCCAAAGCTCGCCATAGAATGATTTACCGAACAGCACGATCGGGAAACCGGTGAGCGTCTTCGTCTGCACGAGGGTCAGGGTCTCGAAGAACTCGTCCATGGTGCCGAAGCCGCCGGGCAGGATGATG
>CBHWDR010000460.1:0-3465 GCA_966112575.1 uncultured Chitinophagales bacterium | reverse complement strand
ACCGATATAATCGGCTCCGTGCACCACCACGGCCCTGGATTCGGCCTTATCGTTGAAGCCACGCTCCATGCCATTGAGTCGGAGCGAGAGCCCGTGTTCACCACGGTAGGTATTGCCGGTGACATAAAAACCCAGGCTGCTCTGCAGCGACTCGGGGCGGTTGGAGAACCGGCTGGCATAGGCCAGCCCGGAGTTCTTCCCGTGCGCCACGTACGTGTTGAGCAGCACCCGGAAATTGCGGACATCCAGGATGTACATGCGCTTCCGGTTCGAAGGCTGCGAGAAATCGCAGACGGTCAGTACGTCGGCATTCTCCACGATCCCTTTCTCCACCAGTTTCTGCTGGCCCCTGTAGGCATATTCCAATGCCTCACGGGTCAGTCCGAGCCGGGAAAGATTCAGGCTGTCGTACAATAAATTGCTAATGGATTTCGCTGTCGCGGTTGTTGCGGATACCAGCGCCGACGCCGGATTCAGGAGGGCTTGTTTAATGCCTTCCACACGGCTGCTTCCTACCGAGGGAACGGTAAAGGAGCTGAGGGCACACAGCAGGGTTAACGGCAGAAATGCTTTTCTCACTTCTATCAGGTTTTTCGTTGGACTATTGGAACGCTTCGAGGAGCAAAATATTACCCAACTCCCAGAGTTCCAAGCCCGATGGTGAAAAAATTTTGAGCCGGATCAAAAACAGGACAAACTACGAGGCCGGGTTAGGGGTTTCCACCAACACCGTTTTCGCGGGGGCGAAGTTCGCGCTTTTTCACGAAAAACTCGGAGGAGTAGATCTTGAGCAGGAGGATGAACATGGAGATCAGCAGGGGTCCGAAGACCAGTCCGATGAAGCCAAACAATTGAATACCAACGATCACCCCGAAAATGGTGATCAGCGGGTGGATGTCGCCTAATTTTTTCGTCAGCAGGAAACGGAAGAGGTTATCCACCAGCCCGATGAGGATAAAGCCCCAGAGGCCCATGGCGATCCCCTGGCCGGTATGGCCCTGGGCAAAGAGCATGATGGTCAGCGGTACATAGATGATGGCAGCGCCCACCACGGGGAGCATCGCGGCGATGGAAGTAGCCACGAACCAGAGCCAGGGCTCGCTCACCCCGATCACCAGGTAACCGATGAGCCCCACCACGCCCTGGATGATGGCAATGAGCGGAATGGCAATGGTATTGGAGATCACCATGTTCTTCACCTCGTCGCCGATCCGCTCCACATTACTGTCTTTCAGCGGAATATACTCGTATAAGGTCGCCTCCATGGCCCTACCGTTCACCAGCATGAAATAGAGGATGAAATACATGCTCGCGATCAGCGTGATGGTGTTGACCGTGATGCCCAGGAGCTTGGGGAGGAAGGTGGCGAGGTAATTCCCGAGGTTGTTCAGGGCCGTGGGCGTCAGGATCTCGTAGCCGGTCTTCTCCCGGATCTGGTGCGAAGCCTTCTGCAGGGAGGCGATGAGCTCATTGGAATGCATCACCGCATAGCTCACCTTGGAATAAAGAATATTCCCCAGCACACCCAGCGGCACGAGGATCACGAAAAACGAGAGGAGCATGAGGATCCAGGCCGCCGCGGGCTTCTTCCATTGCCGCTTCTCCACCAGGTGGAACATCCGCTCCCGCATGATCACGTAAAAGGTCACCGAGCCAAGAAAGGCCGAGGTAAAGAACCAGAGCTCCCGGAAGAGTACAATGCCCAGGAAAAGAATCAGGGCGATGAAGAAGATCTGCCGGAGCAGGTTGTTATCGATGGTCTGATTGTTCATGACAGGAATTAGGACGAATTACACGAATGATTCAGCTCGTGAACCGTTCTGCAAAAATTACACGAATTCGATTAATAACCTGCTGAGCCAAATCACGAAAAAGAAAAGGACCGCGAATTCGCAGTCCATTTTCTGAATCTTATCGTTATTAGGCCGCTCCGAATTAAGGAAAAGAAATCTGCGTCGATCCGTTCAATCATAAAAATCTGCGTTCTTTCTCTTCCTGCTTTTTGCTATCTGCTTCCTGCTCTCCTACACCACCACCAACTCGTAAAACCGCTCCGGCACGAGGTATTTCTGCGCCAGGGCCTGCAGTTCCTCGGCCGTCACCGTGCGGATGGTGTTCATCTGGTGATCGAAATAATCGTTGGGCAGCCCGTTGAGAATGATGGTCTTCCAGCGGTTCATGATCTGGAAGGGGCCATCGAGGTCGCCCAGGATGGAACCCATCATATAATTGCGTACGAGCAGCAGCTCTTCATCATCAACCAGTTCCTCGCGGAGGTCGGCCATCTCCTTGTACACCTCCGTGATCGCCGCCTCGCACACATCGCGGCCGGCTTCGGTGGAGATGATCCAGGCCGATTCGGCAATGTGGTTCTCGAGATAGGAGTAGATGCCATACGTGTAGCCCTTCTCCTCGCGGATATTGCTCATCAGGCGCGAGCCGAAGAAGCCGCCGAACACGTTGTTCAGCACCTGGGTCTTGATGAAGTCGGGATGATGACGGTTGGGAAAGTTGGCGCCCATGCGGATCGCGCCCTGCACGCCCTGCGGATCGTTGATCACCCTGTATTTTTTCTCCGCTGCCGGCGCCGAGGTAAGCGGCTGCACGGGCACGGGACCGATCGGCAGATCGCCGAAGTGCTGGTTGAGCAGAGGGAAGATATTCGCAGGCACCTTACCCGACACGAAGAGCACGAAACGCCCGTTGCGGTAGAAGTCCTGGTAGAAGCGGGTCACCGCCTCGCGGCCAATGGCATCGAAATCTTCGAACCTGGTGTAGCGGCCATACGGATGGTCCTCACCATAGAGGTAGGCATCGATGAGGCGGCCGGCAACGAAATCCCCTTTCTTCAGGTTCACGTTCAGCCGCTGCCTCATGTTCTGCTTGTAGATGTCGATCTCCTCTTCGGGGAAGACCGAATCTACGAGGAGCTCGCGTACCACGGGCAAAAGCGTTTCGAGGTGCTTGGTCAGCGTATGCAGCGTGACCGTTGCCGTCTCGTTATAACAGCTCCGGTTCAGATAGGAACCGTAATATTCAAAATGCTCATTGATCTGGAAGGCGTTCTTCTTCGAGGTGCCGTTCTTCAGCAGGAAGTTGGTGGAGGCCGCCACCAGGTTGTTCTGCTCGAACCAGTTGCCCGCAAAGAATACCCATTCCACCTGCAGCACGTCCTCGGCCCCTGCATTGATCGCATAGACATCAACACCGTTGTTGAGTACGAACTTTTCATAGGGCTTAAGCTTCAATTCCAGGTCTACCGCGTCTTTGATCGCGGGCGCTGTCTTTCTATCTAACATTCTTATTTCTGTTTTAATGATCCGCGGAAATCCGTTGGATCCGTCTGATCTGCGTTCTTTCTCTAATTCTTGGCGAGGTACCACAAGGTATTCGAGTTCTCTTCCCGGAAGATCTCGCGGCTCAGGTCGCGGATCTCTTCCACCGTTACCTTGTTGTAGCGGTCCA
>CBHWDR010000459.1:0-3485 GCA_966112575.1 uncultured Chitinophagales bacterium | reverse complement strand
GTTTATCCCTACCTTTTTTATTTCGATGCCGGCTTCGACCAGCGCTATGACGTGGTCGAAAAACAACGGGTCGCGGGTATGACTGCGTTGATGCTGGTACCAAAAGGAAGCCCCAACCCGAAGAAAGCCGGTTTCTACAACAATCAGCTGATCGACTATTGCCTTTACACCAACCGCCTGCACGATTTCTATCAGGCGCCCCTGCTGCGGTAAAAACGCACCAGCCGGATGACCGCATACACCGTCAGCAGCACGCACAGCCCCGCGGCGGTGTATACGACATAAGCCTCATCGAACCGCACCGAAAAACCATAAAGGGCCCAGGCAAGCGGCAACAGGTAGAAAGGTTGCCGCAGGCGCTGGTAAGCCCAGACCACCAGCAGCACCGCAATGCCGTAAAGGATGCAGCCCCACACCGGCTGGCTCAGGGGCTCACCCCGCCAGCCCGTGTGGTTGAGCAGGTCGGCCGTGAAGGGGATCATGGCCACAGTGAGCCAGCCGGCATAGAGGCCGAAAGGCGCTGAGAGCCATTTGCGTTCCGCACTTAATGGAGCCTCCGCCAGGCGAAACTGGAAGAGCAGGAGAATGGAAAGCACAAGCATGATCCATTGCAGGACATAGGCAGCGATGAGCCACTGCGCACCGGCCAGCACCACCCACACCAGGTTCAGCACAATGCTGACCGTAACGAGGCGGGAAGTACGGTAGATCAGCTGCTCGTCGCGCTGTTTCGCCAGCACGGCATAGAGCGCATACGCGAGAAAGCCCAAGTAGATCAGTCCCCAGATGCTGAAGATGAAGCCGGGCGGCTGCGTGTAATTGATCGTGTCTTCCTGCCAGCCCACTTCACCGGTTGGCTTCAGCGGGGTCTTGCCCGCATTGACCAGGTAGATGCCGGTGAGGGAAACGAGGGTGGCGATGAGAACGCCATAGTACTTCTTCATACGGTTGTATTTGGTGTTGCCGCAGGTTAGAACGGCTCCTTATTTTTTGTTGCGCACAACCCCGTCGTGCCATTGATCCAAACCCGCCAGCCACTGCACCAGCTGGGCGCGGCTGGCTCCGTCGAGGTCGCCGAGCACGTCGGGCAGCTCGGCAAACTCCAACTGGATCGCTTCGATGACCTTCTTCCCGCGCGCGGTGAGCTGCAGCAGCCGCCGCCGCCGGTCACCTGCATCGGTTACCTCCTTCATCAGGCCCCGGTCGATGAGCCGGCGGATGATGTCGCCGCCCGTGGTCAGCTCCTGCAGCATGTTGGCACAGGCCTGGCTTTTGGCGATCGTGCCGTGCCAGTTCACGGTGGCGAGGTAGCCGAAATCATCCATGCTGTGCAGGCCATGCTTCCGCATCATGGGCTTGGCATAGAGCTGCAGGTAGCCGTGCAGCTTGCCGATCAGGTAGCCGGCCTGCATCGAGATCCGCGAGGCATCGGCATACTTCTGAAAAGCGGCATCACCGCTGTGAAACCGCTTCGGCTCCGGCGCCCGGTTCAGCCACTGACCGAACGCGGCCATGGTGCCTTCCGGATTTTCCAGCAGGAAGGCCTCCCACTCGGTCATCAGCTCCACCAGTTTACCCATGCAGGAATTTATTTACTACGAAAGCAAACAATTTTATTTGCCTATTGTTTGGTTTTCGTACAAATATTTTTCACTGCGATGAAAAACATCCTGAACCTCACCCTCGCCCTCTTTCTTATCCTCCCCGGCTTCACCAGCTTTGCCCAGGGCGGCACACTCAGTGGCCGCGTCCGCGATGCCATCACCAACGCGCCCATTGCTTCCGCCACCGTCACACTTACGCCGGGAGGCAGCACTACCAGTACCGACTCACTGGGCATCTATCGCTTCACCGGGCTCAACGCCGGCGCCTACACCATCACCGTAAGCATCGTTGGTTATACGCCGCAGACCCAGTATAATATTCCCATCACCACGGGCAATGTGAATGAGCTTTCCTTCTCCCTGCAACAGGCAACTGCCGACCTGAACACGGTCACCATCTCCACGCGCCGGCGCACCGACCGCGCCACCTCGCTGGAAACACCGCTCTCCGTGCAGCGCCTCACCACCGAGGAGATCCGCAGCAACCCGGGAAGCAATTTCGACATCAGTCGCACGGTGCAGTCGCTCCCCGGCATCTCCGGCTCCGATGGTATCGGCAACGGCTACCGCAACGATATCATCATCCGCGGCGGCGCACCCTACGAAAACGTCTATTACCTCGACGGCATCGAGGTGCCCGTGATCAACCACTTCTCCACCCAGGGCTCGGCCGGCGGACCGCTGGGCATCCTCAACGTATCGTTCATAGAAGACGTACGCGTGAGCACTTCGGCTTTCGATGCGCGCTACGACAATGCGCTCAGTGGCATCTTCGAATTCCGCCAGAAGAACGGCAATACCGACCGGGTGCAGGGCAATATCCGCCTCAGCGCCTCCGAGCTTGCTGCCACCTTCGATGGCCCCCTGAATAAAAAGAAGAACCTCACCTTCCTCGGCTCGGCCCGACGCAGCTACCTGCAACTGCTCTTCAAGGCGATCGACCTGCCCATCCGTCCCGACTACTACGATTTCCAGTACAAGGTTTCCTACCAGCCCGATGCGAAGAATACATTTTCCTTCCTAGGCATCGGCGCCATCGACCAGTTCAGCTTCGGCACCATCCGCAAGCCCACGCTCGACAAATACCTCGTGCTCGACCGCGTGCCGTCCAACAACCAGTGGAACTACACCGTCGGCGCCTCCTGGAGGCGGACCCTGGAGAAGGGTTCGATCACCACCTCCCTCAGCCGCAACGCTCTTGACATCGAACTGCTGAAATATGACGGCAACGTCACGACCGATCCCTCGAAGCTGCGGCTCAACACCGCTACGCGGGAAACGGAGAACAAGCTGCGCATCGATGGCGTGCATACGGCCAACGGATGGAAGATCGGATATGGGGTGCTGGGACAATACGTGCAGTACGTGAACAAGAGCTTCGTGCGCCGTCGCGCCGAAGTGCGCGACAGCGCGGGCAACCTCCTGCAGGCGGCGGATGTATTCCGTTATGCCACGGACCTGGATCTCTTTCGCTATGGCTGGTACCTGCAGGCCGGGAAGCGCCTTCTTGCCGACCGCCTCTCGCTCAACCTCGGCCTGCGCGGCGATGGCAACTCTTTCCTCAACAAGGACCGCTCGCCCTTCAGCAACCTGTCGCCCCGCCTTGCCCTCAGCTATGCCTTCGCGCCCCGCTGGAACCTCAATGCCAGCGCCGGCAGCTACACGCGGATCCCGCCCTACACGGTGATCGGCTTCCAGCAAAACGGGCAATATGCCAACCGTGATGCCCGGTACGTGCGCAGCACGCACTATGTGGCCGGACTTGAATTCCTGCCACAGTCGACCCTTCGTTTTACCCTCGAAGGCTTTTACAAGAAATACGGCCGTGTGCCGGTGCTGGTCCGCGACGGCCTCAGCCTGAACAACCTCGGCGCCGATTAT
>CBHWDR010000458.1:0-3491 GCA_966112575.1 uncultured Chitinophagales bacterium | reverse complement strand
GGCGCGGCGGATGATGTCGGGTATGCCCCGCCCGTTGTTCACCTGGTTGGGATAATCGGAGCGGCCGGTAGCCATGATCAGGTCATTCCGTACGGAGATGGCATCCTGGTAAGGAATTTCCGGGTCGGGGTTGGCCATGGCGAACACGATGGGGTTCTTGGCCATCGACTTCACCATCTCGGTAGTCACCACGTTGCCCACGGAAAGGCCCACGAACACGTCGGCATTGCGCATGGCCTTATCGAGGGTGACCTCGGGATTGGCGTTGGCGAACTTGATCTTGAACTCCTCAAGATCGGTACGGCCCTTATGAAGCGGGCCCTTGATATCGAAGACACAGAAATTCTCGGGCTTCGCGCCCAGCGATACGTAAAGCTGGATACAGGCCATGGCGGCTGCGCCGGCTCCATTGATCACGAAGCGCACCTTATCGATCTTCTTCTTCTGGATCTGCAGGGCGTTGAGCAGGGCGGCGGCCGAGATGATGGCCGTTCCGTGCTGGTCATCGTGCATCAGGGGAATGGAGAGCTGCTCCCGGAGGGCTTTCTCGATCACGAAGCATTCGGGTGCCTTGATGTCTTCAAGGTTGATGCCGCCGAAGGTGGGCTCGAGCGCTTTTACGATCTGCACGAATTTGTCGGGATCGGTCTCGTTGATCTCGATATCGAATACATCGATATCCGCGAAGATCTTGAAGAGCACGCCCTTGCCTTCCATCACAGGCTTGGAGGCTTCCGGTCCGATGTTGCCCAATCCAAGAACGGCGGTGCCGTTGGAGATCACAGCCACCAGGTTGCCCTTGGCCGTGTATTTATAAACATCATCCTTATTGGCGGCGATCTCTTTGCAGGGCTCAGCTACGCCCGGGGAGTAAGCCAGCGAGAGGTCGCGCTGGGTCTTCGCTTCTTTTGTCGGGACCACTTCGATCTTTCCAGGCCGGCCTTTGGCGTGGTATTCCAGCGCCTGCTGTTTCCGTAGATTACTTTGCATAGGTTCATTGGTGGCGAGCGGGTTCACAGTTCAGGTTCATCCTCGCCAATAGGTTGTTTGGGGGTGCAAAATACGAAACCGCGGATTAGGGGGCGGCGATCCGGGAGAACAGCCTTCGCGCAGGGGCAAAAAAATGGGACCCGACCAAGGTGGGGTCCCGACGCCTTCAATAGGTTTTGGATTGTAAAAGTACGTATTACCAGCGGTTCTCGCGAATATAGCGGTCGAGCTCGGACTGGCTGCTCCAGGATAACTGGTCGTAGAGGGTCCGGTAGTTCTGGCGGTCGACGGTGTTGCGGTAGCCGGCCTTGGCCAGTTCCAGCTTCTCACTTTCAGCCGTGAACAGCTGCAGGAGCTGCCGTACCTGCTCGGTGCGGAAATAGCTGGTCGTGAGCGCATCGCGGGCCGCGCCCAGTCTGCCGAACCAGGAATTCCGGAGGCGTTGGGTCAGCTGGTTGAAATCGTAGTCATTCATGGCCTGGCCGTTGTTATAGCCGCCATTGCCATTGTTGTAACCACCACCATTGCCATAGCCGCCATTGTCCCATTCATCCTCATTCCAGCTGCCGTTCCGGTCGTTGATGTAGCGCTCATCGACAAGGGCTTTCCCGAATCGGTTCACGACCACATCCACGTGGTACGAGGAGCGAATGTAGACATTCGAAGAATACAGCAGCTCACCGCGACTGTTGCGGCTGTTGTTGCCGCCGCGTCCCCAGCCGCTGTTGCCCGAGTTCCTTCCGGTGATGCGGTAGACCTGGATGGAATGGTTTCCGGGCTGAATGTTGTTGAGCACAATGTCCTCATCGTTGTAACTGCGGCCGTCGACATAAACGGTCACGTTTCGCTTGGCTGCGACGGAGATGGTGAGGCGTCCGCCTTCATAGGCAAAGGCCGAGGCGGAGAAAAGCGTGGCGAGTAAAAGGGTAAAGACTGTTTTCATATAGTAGTCCTCCTGAGGTTAAGAAGCCGGGCGGGGTCATGGGTTTATGCGGCCGCCCGTAAAGTCCTGTTAAAAGGAAACTTTATGTATTCCGTAAGTTCGTGCATCATACTCCCAACAACGCCCATATGATTCGAATCCTCTTCCTGCTTTCTGCATGTTGCTTCCTGTTTCAATCCCCGCTTATGGCCCAGAACGATCCCTATGCCGCCGAATGGAAAAAGATCAATGAGCTCTATGGCAAGAAAGGCATGGCGCGCACCGCCCTTGCCGAAACCAAAAAGCTTTATGCGCGCGCTAAGGCAGACAAACGGCCGGGGGAAGTGATCCGTTCACTGGTTTATCTCACCGGCCTGCAGGAGGAATTGCGCGAGGAAAACGGGGTGGCCAGCATCCGCGAAGTGGAAAAAGAACTCAAGGGAAGCACGGGAGCCGCTCGTTCCCTCCTGCTGCTGCTCCTCGGCAATAAATACAAGGAGCTTTACGAAGAGCAACGCTACCGGCTCTATGGCCGGAGCGAGACCACCCGCTCGATACCGGAAGACCCGATGACCTGGTCGCTGGTCGACTTCCACCGAAAGATCACGGCGCTTTACCTGGAAGCGTTGCAGCCGAAACAGCTGCTGGTGCAAACCCGCATCGATGAATTCTCGGCGGTGATCGATAAAGGGAATGCCAAAATGCTCCGCCCTACGCTCTATGATCTTGTGGCCCACTACGCCCTGGACTATTTCGAAAGCGGTGAGGAATCACTTACAAAGCCCGCCTATGCCTTCGAGCTCACCGATCCGAGAGCTTTCGCTCCTGCCGCCGAATTTGCCCGGGCCTCCTTCCCGACTACCGACTCGCTTTCGCTGGAACATAAAGCCCTGCTGCTTTACCAGGAGCTGATCCGCCTGCACCATGGCGATGCGAAGCCCGAAGCCCTGATCGACGTAGACGTGAAGCGCCTGGAATTCGTGAATCGGCAATTCGTGGGCGACCGCAAGGATGAACTTTACCTTGCCGCCCTGCAGTCGATCGTGGACCGCTACCCCGCCGCGGGCACCACCCATCGCGCCGCCTTTTTGCTGGCCTCCTGGTATTCGGAGAGAGGCCAGCGTTACCGCGAAGGGCAGGACACTACGGTTCGCGGCGACCTGCTGATCGCCCGCCAATGGGCGGAGCGGGCAGCGAAAGACACGGCCCTTAAAACGGAAAGCTGGGCGGCGGCCGCCAACCTGGTGAGGTATCTGGACATGCATGAACTGCAATGGACCCTAGAAAAAGTGAACCTCCCCGGATTGCCCTTCCGCGCCTCGGTGGGCTATCGCAACCTCTCGCAGGTGCATTACCGCATTCTCAAGGCCACGGAAGCCCTTAAAGACCTGCTGGACCACGACGAATCGAATGCCCGCTGGCCTATGCTGGTAAAGACCATCGCCCTGAAGTCGGGCAGCTACGCCCTGCCCGGCAGCGAAGACCTCCAGTACCATCGTGCCGAGGTCCCGCTCGACGGCCTTCCTGCGGGCGAATACATTATTCTGGCCTCAGAGACCAGCGACTTCAATCCCCGGAA
>CBHWDR010000457.1:0-3492 GCA_966112575.1 uncultured Chitinophagales bacterium | reverse complement strand
GGCCTGGGCTATGTGCTTGGCGATGAGGCCAGTGGCGCTTATCTCGGCAAGAAAGTGATCCAGTATTACCTCTACAACACCTTCGACGAGGACCTGCGCGCCCGCTTCGACGCCCGTTATGTGACCACTCCTGTAGAAATACTCGACAATGTGTACAAGAAGCCCTTTCCCAATCGCTACCTGGCTACCTTTGCCCTGTTCCTGGCCGAAAACCGGGGTCATTACATGGTGGAGAACATCATCGAAGACGGGCTGAACGATTTCTTTTTCCAGCATCTCTGCAAGTATGCCGAGGTGTGGAAACACCCGGTCAGCTTCGTAGGCAGCGTGGCCTTTGGCTTCCGGGACGTGCTGCAGGAGCTCTGCCGGTCCTACGAATTCGAGCTGGGGAAAGTGCTGAAAAATCCTATGGAAGGACTGGCCACCTACCACCTCCGGTCCTGATGAAGCCTTATGAACTCAACGAACTGAAACATGTCTGAATTTACCAAAGTCACCGAGCAAGCCAGCAAGTACCGTCATCTCGAGAAGATGACCATCACCGAGCTCCTCACCAACATCAATGCCGAAGACCGGACCGTGCCGCTGGCCGTGGAACGGGCCATTCCGCAGATCAAGCGCCTGGTGAGTGCTGTTTCCGACAAGATGCTGGCCGGTGGACGCCTGTTTTATATCGGCGCCGGCACGTCGGGCCGCCTCGCCGTGGTGGATGCCAGCGAATGCCCCCCGACCTATGGTGTTCCTTACGGATTGGTCATCGCTGTGATCGCAGGAGGCGAAGACGCCATTACCAAGGCGATCGAGAAAGCGGAAGACTCGCTGAACCAGGGCTGGATCGACCTCTCGGCCCATGGCGTTAATAATAAAGATGTGGTAGTGGGCATCGCCGCCAGCGGAACCACGCCTTATGTGATCAGCGCGCTGAGCGAGTGCCAGAAGCGTGGCATCACCACCGGCTGCATCACCAACAACCCCGGCTCGCCCCTGACCGACGTAGCCGACTTCCCGATTGAAGCGGAAGTGGGACCCGAGTTCGTGACCGGCAGCACCCGCATGAAAAGCGGCACGGCCCAAAAGCTCATCCTCAATATGATCTCTACGACCGTCATGATCCAGCTCGGAAGGGTAGAAGACAATCGCATGGTGAATATGCAGCTCACCAACGATAAGCTGATCGACCGTGGCACGAAAATGATAATGGATAAAATTCCGGCCCTTGGCTACGACGAGGCCAAGCAGCTCCTGATGGAGCAGGGCAGCGTCAAGCGGGCGGTAGATCATTATAACCTGAAAAACAGCTGAGGTACGCGCCCGGGCATTCGCAGGAAGCGACCTTGAAGTAACTTGCGCTTTTTGCATGCACGATATTGAACCATATTACAACTGGAGGCATATTTACGTCAGTGAGGAGGACGAACGCTCGCCCTTCTACCGGCGCCAGTATTCGGAATTCGAGTTCACCGCCACGGTCTATAACTACTACATCCACCCGCAATGGGACGATTTCGGCAGCCGGACGCTTTACCTGAAGATCCTGCAGGCAAATTACGAGGAGAATTACGTCATCATCGAGCTCCTCGGCGAATGGAACGATGCCATTGAAAATGATATCATGGAGCTGAAACGCGAAGTGGTCGACAAGTTCATGGGCGAAGGCATCTATAAATTCATCCTTATCAGCGAAAATGTGCTCAACTTCCACAGCGGCGACCGCGACTACTACCAGGAATGGTACGAAGAGGTCACCGACGAGCAGGGATGGATCGTGAGCATCAATATGCCTGAAGCAACACAGTACGATTTCCGGAAGGCCAAGCTCAATTATTACGTGGAACTGATGGACCTGGGCAACTGGCGCACCTACCGGCCCTATCACCTCTTCAAGAAGATCGATGATGAGCTGAACCGGCGGCTTCCGATCTAGGCCGATTGATGATCGGCAGCTGGCTTCACACAGGAGGCGAACTGCCTACGCATGATGATTTTCCAGCGTAAGAGCAATTTTAACGATCGACTAAGTTTATTGGCTATCCCGTGTTACATTTGCGTCAAATTTTTCAACCCCCCTCTGACTAGCTATGAAATGGTCCCAATTCTTTACGTCAGCTGTAGGCAGAAAGTTTGTAATGGCGCTGACCGGTATTTTTCTCATCTTATTCCTGTTGGTCCATGTAGGGTTGAACGCCTGCATTTTTGCGGATCTGAACTGGATCAATCCCGATGAGAATGGCGCCATGTTCAACAAGGCCGCCCACTTCATGGGTTCCACCATCGTAACCCGCATCATGGAGATGATCCTTTTCGCCGGCTTTATCGTGCATATCATCCAGGGCTACCTGGTGGAAGCGAAGAACCGCACCCGTCGCGAAAAGGGTTACAAGATCGCCCTCGGCAGCCGCGGCAGCACGTGGATGAGCCGTTCGATGGCCATCCTGGGTACGCTCATCTTCATGTTCCTCATCCTGCACATCTCCAAGTTCTGGTGGTCTTCGCGCATCACGCATGACCTAGCCGACGTAACCTACAACGGCGTGGCCATGCACAACCTCTATCTCCGCATGTATGAAGTATTCCAGAACCCTATCATCGTACTGATCTACGTGGCCGCTGTTTTATTTTTGGGCTTCCACCTCTGGCATGGTTTCCACAGCGCCTTCCGATCGATGGGCGTGCACAACAAAAAATACCTCTCGATGTTAAAAGGATTGGGGTATGGCTTCACGGTCCTGGTTTGCCTGCTTTTCGCACTCATGCCCATCAGCATGTACCTGAAATGGGTGGCCCCATAATGATCAACGAAGCCGAATCCTAATTCCAAATCATTAAACGCATTCAGATCATGCTCGACGCAAAAATTCCCGCAGGTCCCCTCGAGAAAAAATGGGAAGATTACAAAGGTCATGTCAAACTCGTCAACCCCGCCAACAAGCGGAAGATCGAAGTGATCGTGATCGGTACCGGACTGGCCGGCGCATCCGCCGCGGCCGCTCTCGGTGAACTGGGCTACAAGGTAAAAGCATTCTGTTTCCAGGATTCTCCCCGCCGGGCGCACTCCATCGCCGCACAGGGAGGGATCAATGCCGCAAAGAACTACCAGAACGACGGCGACTCCGTTTTCCGTCTTTTTTACGATACCATCAAGGGTGGCGACTACCGCGCCCGCGAAGCCAACGTACACCGCCTTTCCGAGGTGAGCGCCAACATCATCGATCAGTGCGTGGCCCAGGGAGTTCCCTTTGCCCGCGAATACGGCGGCCTGCTCTCCAACCGTTCCTTTGGCGGAACGCAGGTTCAACGTACCTTCTATGCTGCCGGCCAGACGGGCCAGCAGCTCCTCATCGGCGCCTACCAGGCCCTGGAGCGCCAGGTGGCCCTGGGCAATGTGAAAATGTACAGCCGCCACGAGATGCTGGAAGTAGTGACCATCGAGGGCAAGGCCCGTGGCATCATCGCTCGCAACCTGGTGACCGGTGAGCTCGAACGCCATTTCGG
>CBHWDR010000456.1:0-3495 GCA_966112575.1 uncultured Chitinophagales bacterium | reverse complement strand
GATCTTTGCCTGCTTCAGCAGCTCTACCGGCAGGTCTTCCAGCCAGTAATTGGCCAGCTCCTTCTCGATGTTGCAGATCTTCTGGATCTCGTAGATGAACCAGCGGTCGATGAGCGTGGCCTTGGCGATGGTGTTCACGCTGATGCCCAGCATGAGCGCATCCTTGATGCGGAAGATGCGATCCCATTTCGGGATCTTGATGTATTCGAGCAGTTCCTCGGCCTTCATGCCGCTGCGGCCGTAGTAACCGAGGCCCACGGCATTGTTCTCGAGGCTCTGGCAGGCTTTCTGGATCGCTTCGGTGAACGAACGGCCGATGGACATCACCTCGCCCACGCTCTTCATCTGCAGGCCCAGGGTGTCGTTTGCTCCTTTGAATTTGTCGAAGTTCCATCGCGGGATCTTCACGATCACATAGTCAAGCGCCGGCTCGAAATAGGCCGACGTGGTCTTGATGATCGGGTTGGTGAGCTCGTCGAGCGTATAGCCGATGGCCAGCTTGGCCGCGATCTTGGCGATGGGATAGCCCGTAGCCTTGGAGGCGAGGGCCGAGGAACGGCTTACGCGGGGGTTGATCTCGATGGCGATGATCTCTTCCGTGTCGGGGCTGATGGCGAACTGCACATTACAGCCGCCGGCAAAATTGCCCAGGTCGCGCATCATCATGATGGCGGTGTTGCGCATCAGCTGGAAGGCGGTATCGCTCAGGGTCATGGCCGGGGCCACGGTGATGGAGTCGCCGGTATGCACGCCCATGGGGTCGAAGTTCTCCACGGTGCAGATGATGCAGACGTTGTCGGCCGCATCCCGGAGCAGTTCCAGCTCGAACTCTTTCCAGCCGAGCACCGCTTTCTCCACCAGCACTTCATGAATGGGCGAAGCCTGGAGGCCGCGCTGCAGGGCTTCGTCGAGGTCCTCCGGTCCGTGCACGAATCCGCCGCCGGTACCGCCGAGGGTAAAGGAAGGACGAATCACGAGGGGGAAGCCGATGTCCTGGGCGAATTCCTTGCCTTCGAGGACGGAGTTGGCGGTATGAGCCGGGGCCACGGGCACGCCGAGCTGGATCATCCACTGGCGGAACTTCTCGCGGTCTTCCGCCTTGTCGATGGCCTTGATGTCGACGCCGATGAGGCGCACGTTGTACTTTTCCCAAACGCCCAGGTCCTCGGCCTCCTTGGCCAGGTTGAGCGCGGTTTGACCGCCCATGGTCGGCAGCACGGCGTCGATCTGGTTCTCTTCCAGGATCTGTTCAATGCTCTCCACGGTCAGCGGAAGGAGATAGACCTTGTCGGCCATCATCGGGTCGGTCATGATGGTGGCCGGGTTGGAGTTGATCAGGATCACCTTCACCCCTTCTTCTCGGAGGCTGCGTGCCGCCTGGGTGCCGGAGTAATCGAATTCGCAGGCCTGGCCGATGACGATCGGTCCGGAGCCAATGATCAATACTGATTTTATGGAGGTGTCTTTAGGCATCGTGTTAGAAAGTTTTACGGAGTTTGCGCGTTTGCGTGGTTTGCATGTTGAAAAACAACCTGCGAACTCGGCAAACAAGCGAACTTGGTGAACTCAGGTTCGGCCCGGGCATAAAAAAACCGGGCTGGGCCCGGGTTGCAAAAGTAGGTGAATGTGCAATTCACCCCCTCTTAAATTTTCGTTTAGAACTGCGAAGGGCTTCCTGCCTGGTTTTTCTTACCAAACATGTTTCCCAGCGAGCCTACGTTATCACTCCAGAGTTTCTTGCCTTTGTCCATCAGGTCTTTCTTCTGCTGATCAGACATCTTCGAATATTTGTAAGCGCCAAAAGCGGCAGCGCCCAGTACGAGCAAGGAACCCAGTCCAGGTTTACGTGTCATGTTCAAAAATTTATTGGTTATCAAATTAAGTATCCGGTCTGTAGGGATTAAAATATCGTGCCTTTTCCCCGATGGGTCTTCATTATCCCCCCGTGGGCGTTGAGGAACCTGCCGGGTCAGGACCGCCTGAGGCGGCGGTTGTTGTCTTATTTCCCCCTTTGAACAGGCTTTCGAAGAACTCTTCCATTTTCGGCATGTATTCCTTCAGCGCATCCGAACCCTTGGTCTTCAGCTCCGAGAAATACTCCATCGCCTGTCCTTCGGCCTCCAGGGCATTTTCTTTGAGCTTGTTTGCCTTGCTCTTGATGTCCTCGCCCAGTTTTTGCTTTTCCTCGTCGGTCATATTGAGGTACTTATAGGCTCCGAAAGCCGCGGCAGCGCCGAGCAGGAAGGTGGCCATATGCTTGCTGTTGACACTCATAGTTTCTTTTTTATCAAACAGAACCGTACCAATTTCATGCCTCCTTCGGCAAGCTCAGGATGACAAGTCCCGGCAGGCTCAGGATAACAAGTCCCGGCAGGCTCAGGATGACGTGCTTCGAGGAGCTCGAGATGATCGGAAGGTCCACAGTTTCAAATCCCTCAATTTTGCGCCAGCCATGATGAAACGATTTCTTTACTGCTTTCTCCTTTTTGCTTCCTCCTTCGCTGCGACCGGCCAGGACAGCCGCTATCCGCAGGGCTACTTTCGCCATCCCCTCGACATCCCCATGCAGCTGGTGGCCAATTTCGGCGAGATCCGCACCAACCACTGGCATATGGGCCTCGACATCCGGACCCAGCAGCGCGTGAACCTGCCGGTCTACGCCTCGGCTGAAGGCTATATCTCCCGGGTATCGGTGGAGCCCGGCGGCTTTGGCCAGGCCATCTACATCACCCATCCCAATGGCTTTACCACGCTCTACGCCCACCTGAATGCGTTTTACCCGGCCCTGGCGGCCTTCGTGAAGCAGCAGCAATATGCACAGGAATCCTGGCGGGTCAACCTGCTGCTGAAGCCCGGGCAATTCCCGGTAAGAAAAGGCGAATTCATTGCCTCTAGCGGCAGCACCGGCGCCTCCGAAGGCCCGCACGTGCACTTCGAGATCCGCGATACGAAGACCGACGAATGCCTCAACCCCCTGCTCTTTCGCTTTCCCATTCCCGATGCCGTGCCGCCTTCGATCAGCCGCCTGGCGCTCTACGACCGCAACCGTAGCACCTGGATGCAGCAGCCGCAGCTCCTCTCCATCCGCGGAAGCAGCGGCAATTACGCCCTGGCCGCGCCCGTGCTGGTCGTGGGATCCAACCAGGTCTCCTTTGCCATCGGGGCTACCGACCGCTTCAGCGGAACGCCCAATCCCAATGGCATCTTTGCCGCCGAAACCTGGATTGACGGCCGAAAGGTCGGGGGATTCGAGCACGACTCGATCGACTATGCCGACACGCGCTACATCAACGCCCAGCTCGACTATCCCCACAAAACCCTTGGTGGCGGCTCGCTTCAGCACCTTGCCGCCCTCCCCGGCGCCAATCCCGCCGTGGCTTATGGTGGCAGCCCGGGCATCATCCAGCTGCATGATACGGCCACCCACCAGGTGGAGCTCCGCGTTTTCGATGCCGAGCCGAAACGCGCGTTCGAAGGCGGCGTCGCGCTCCGCGT
>CBHWDR010000455.1:0-3501 GCA_966112575.1 uncultured Chitinophagales bacterium | reverse complement strand
TTCATGAACTGAAAAAGAGGATGCAGAACTAATTGGGTAACCATGATTTCATAAGCGGGTTTTGGCCCAATTTACCGGCGCATTCCACCGGCATCTGTTAAGGAATTGCTAGACAACAATTCTATAACTTATTCAGCTTCAGGCTAAGCGTGGCAAATCCGCCCAGTTCTGCATGCTCCACCCGAATGCTGTGCTTACCCGCACTGAGGTTCAGCGGAACGACGCGGTGGGGCGACTCGTCAAAGCGGTATTTCTCGGGATCCCATTCATCCACGATCATCCGGCCATCCACATACACCCGCACTGCGTCATCCCAGGTGATCCCCAGTTCGTAAGAACCAGCCTCCACTTCCATCGTTCCTTCAGCGATGGTCACAAACCGTTCAATGCTGCGGTTCCCGGCACGGATCCCGCCCCACCAGGCAAAGTCCAGCCGGTCTGCGCTCCGGGTCAGGAAAGGGGTATCGGCCAGCAGGCGTTCCAGAGATCCGGTAGTAATGGGGTTGGAACTGGAATCGAAAGCATACCAGCGCACCTGGAAGTCGATCGGCTGGAAGAATTTCCGGAAGCGAAACCGATAGGGCTTGCCTGCCGCGACAGTGTTGCCGAATGGATCCGTGAAACCCATACCGGTATATTCGGCTTCCACTTCGATATCAATCCTTCCTTCCGGACGCGCAAGCCGGAACCCACCCGGCAGTGAGTCCCAGGGCATATCCGCTGCCGACCCATCTGTTGAAACGATCCGCCAGCGGCCTTTTGGCCCCAGGACCTCGAACTTCAGTTCCCCGCTCGTGTCTGCCGGGTTGGTAAGCCAGATCAGGGGGTAACGATAGTCATAAGGCCCCCACTCCGTCATCCGGATATTCTTTCGCCCGGCCAGCTTGCCGCCGCCCTTGAACGGATCGACCGCACCAGGAATTACCGGGTCGTTGGCCGTGGTATCCATCAGCGGGATCGGGAGCGAATCAGGGCTGCTGACGGTCGAGTCTGTTTTCCAGATGATGCCGCAGTTGCGGTAGGCATTGTCAAAGACATTGATGCTGTCGGTGCGATTGAGGTTGAAAACGATCCCGTTCTGGTTGAAGCTGTTGGTGTGAATAAGGTAACCGGCGCTGCGGGTATCGCGCAAACGTGCATAGGCCCAGTCTGCCGGCTGCCGGGCGCGGGCCCAGAGGCGGATGGCTTCCCCATCGCGGAAAAAGAGGTTATTCTCGATCTGGTTGTGAAGCCCGTGCTCGATGGCGATCGCGATCCGGTTGTTGCGGAACTGGTTGCCGCTGATCACCGAATTGAAGCTGTACCCGCCCCAGATCCCGTGGTCGCATTCGAAGATGCGGTTGCGTGCGATAATATTGCTGCTGAACGTCACTTCCACGCCGTTCGTAGGCGCATAGGAAAAATCATTATCCCGGATCTGGTTGACGTTGCTGCCTCCCTCACCCTTGTCCATAGTGGTCTGCCCGGCCCAGAGGAAGAACCCGTCGCCGCTGTGTGTGGCCGAATTATAAGCAAAGAGGTTATTGCTGCTTTGTTCGTACACCAGGAAGCCTGCGCTATCCTGGCCCCGGCTATAGATCCCATGACTGTAGCCGCGGACATTGAAGTTGACCTTGTTGTACATCACGATATTGTCACTGCTGCGATACATCCCGATTCCGATACCCGAGTTGAAGGAGAAATCATTATTATAGATCCGCCCGCGGTTGCAGGCCATCAGCATCAGGGCGTTCTGCCCGCCCGTCACCTTGCAGTTGCGCACCGTGAATCCATTACATCCACGCAGGTAGATAGCAGCGCCATAACGGAGCCATTCATCTTTTTCATTCTGATGATAGCTCATCCAGTCGGCCAGGTCTTCTTTCTCCTGCGTGCTGCGCAGGCGTTGCCGGTAGTTATAACTGAGATCGCAGTTTTCGATCTTCAGCCCCTCCACATTCCGGGCGACGATCGCCAGCTTATAGCCCCTGGCTTTCAGGTTGCGGATCGTTATGTTCTTCCCGTTGCGAACGGCTATCGCCACTTCCCTGAAACGATCGGGTAGCACACCTGCCCCACTGCCCCGCAGTTCGGCATGATTGAAATCGATCACCAGGTTGTCGCCATCGATCAGGATCACGCTGCTGTCGGTTGTACCAGGCGCGGGAAGCACATAGACCTTCTTCGTGAACCGGGTATTTTTCCGGAGCACCATGCCGCTCCTGGCCAGGGTCTGCGCGCCGGCAGGAAAAAGAAAGAGCAGGAGCAAAAGGGTCAGGGGTGTTCGTTTATTCACGGGAATCAATTTATTTGCATCGAGGTGCGAATTAAATGTACCAAAACTTGGAAGAAGCGATCCCCGAACAAAAGAAAAGCGCACCACTGCGCCGCGCCCTGATGCTGTTGCTGAAGATCGGCGTTACCGTTCTCTGTTTCTGGTACATCTCCCGAAAGATCGACTTCGAGCAAACCTGGCGCGCGTTGGGCCGGGCCAACTGGATGCTGCTCCTGGTAGCGCTCTTGCTCTTCATCCTTTCCAAGGTTCTCTCCTCCCTGCGCCTGAATATCTACTTCCGGAATATCGGCCTTCGGCTTTCCGAGCGGACCAATGCGAAGCTCTACTGGCTGGGGATGTTCTATAACCTTTTCCTCCCCGGCGCGATCAGTGGTGATGCCTACAAAGTGGTCCTGCTCAACCGCAAACGAGGCGCCCCCTATAAGAAAACCTCGGCGGCCGTGCTGCTCGACCGGTTCAGTGGCGTGCTGGCCCTGGGCATCATCCTTTCGGTGTACGGTATCCTGGTTCTACCTGAACCCTATTTCGACGTAATGCTGGTAGCCGGATGCCTGCTGGGTTTTGCGGGTTTTTATTTCGGGATCCGCTTTCTTTTTCCCGACTTCCTTCCCTCCTTTCTTCCCACGTTTTTCTGGGCGCTCGGCGTGCAGCTTGCGCAGGTGATCTGTATCTATTTTATCACAGAGGCCCTCGACCTTCCTTTCGGCCAGCATGAATGGGTCTTTATCTTCCTTGCCTCGGCGGTGATCTCCATCCTGCCGCTCTCGCTCGGTGGTGGGCTCGGCACCCGCGAGTTCGTATTCGTGGAAGGCGCCCGCTATTTTCACCTCGATCCGCAGACGGGGATCGTTATCAGCCTGCTTTTTTATTTCATCACGGTAGCCGGCTCTATTGGCGGGCTTTATTACCAGTTCCGGGATCCGCTCGCTAAATAATTCCAACGGTCCGATCCTGCCATCTCATCATTCCCTTATCCGTGATATAAAAAAGGCCGCCCTGGAAAAGGCGGCCCGAATCTGTGTATGTGTGTGAAAGGAATTACTGAACCAGGCGAACGGTATCCACGGTGGTCACGACGTTGGTCGTTACCGTGATGCCCGTGCGGTTCTGGCTGTTGTAGCTGGTGTCGGAAGGCGCAAAACCTACGGTATACGAACCGGCAGTAAGGCCTTTGATCAGGTAAGCGCCGCTCATGGTTACGGTTCCGGCCACCGTATCGGAGCCCT
>CBHWDR010000454.1:0-3506 GCA_966112575.1 uncultured Chitinophagales bacterium | reverse complement strand
GGACGGGAAGAACAACTTCATCGTTGAGTACAACGAAGAACACGAAGGCCTCACGGATGAAGAGCATATGAGGCTGTTGTAAGTAAAGAGTAAAGAACAAGGAACAATAAATGAAGAAGGGGCGTCCGGAATGGCGCCCTTCTTCATTTTCCGCGTTAGTGTATTTATTTGATGATCTGAAAATGGACCGGCTGGGTGAAGTAGGTGCGTACGATGCGGCCGTTCTGACGGCCCGGCGTCCACTTCGGCCCGGTCTTGATGGCCTCCTCCGCTGCTTCCTTGAATCCGAAGCCCGGATCGTTCAGCGCCTTCACGTAGGAGATGCTCCCGTCTTTTTCTACAAGGAAACGGACATTGACCTGGTAAAGGCCGACCTTGATCTTCCGGTTGTAGCTCGCTTTCTCGATCACGGGTGTCAAAAACGCAATGAGGTGCTTTCTCCAGGCCTCCCGGTCAACGGAAGCTACCACTTCCACGGAGGTGAACATTGTCGTATCAGCGTCGGGAACGCCAACGACCGGTGGCGGCGGGGGAATGTCCTGGGCCTGCGCCGATGATCCGGCCAGGATCAGGGCAAGGAGGAAACAGTGTATTTTTTTCATAAGCTGCCAGCAAGATAATCGACCTTTTTGACAACTTCATTCGAAGATCCACAGGAGCAGCGGGGCTTTCGAACGATCGATGACCGGTGCGATCTGCTT
The DNA here is from genome assembly GCA_966112575.1 of uncultured Chitinophagales bacterium. Classification (GTDB taxonomy): domain Bacteria; phylum Bacteroidota; class Bacteroidia; order Chitinophagales; family Chitinophagaceae; genus Flavisolibacter. Next base: position 2,805 of record CBHWDR010000454.1, on the reverse strand, counting down.
CAGGCAGGCTGGTGAAATTGTGGGGCAGCCATCGCTCTGGCAGATATCGGAGCTCACTTCCCTTCCCGGCACGCAGTCGTGCGAATGCAGCACTACGTAGCGCTCAAAGGCGTTGGAATTTGTTTTGTCAAGACCATGGAGCTTGTAAGCCAGGCCAAACTTGCCCATGTACCGGTAACCTACCTTGTACTTTCCCAGCGACGTGCAGCCGCAACCCACCTCATTGCCATAGCGCCTTCCTTCCAGCCACTCCTCGTTGCAGCGGCCATGGGTTACGAGCCCGCGATGAAGCACCGAGTCGGCCTGTAGATCATAAAGGAAGAAGCGGTTGCTCCCCGAGGGAAGGCGCATATCGATGAGAAAGGCATATCGGGTATTGAATCCCTTGGACCGGGTATAGGCCACCGCTTCCGAAGCCTTGCTGCGCAGGCGGATCTTCTCGGCGTCCGGCAGAACGGCTTTTGCCTTTGGTGTCTTGGGCAGGTGCAGGGCCTGGAACCGCTTGCCGCTATCCGTAAAGGAAAGAAAGCCAATGACGCCCAGCGTCAGCGCCAGCAGCAAAAGCAGGATGGTCAATGGTCGCAGCACGCTGATGGGATGCAGCCTTCCAAAATTTCCATAAAGGGTTTCTCCAACCGGTTTTTTGAACCAGGGAGACACTAAGCCACGAAGACACACGGAGGTTTTGCAGGTTGATTCGCGTTTTACTTCTTTCGAAAACAACTGGAAAACTGCTCTGTGAACCTTTGTGTCTCCCTGCCTCCATGGCCTAAAAAAAGGTCGCTGGAACAGCGACCCTTTTTGACTTTTGATTTTTGACTTTTTAGTTTTTCAACCTCACGCCAGCACCTTGTCCGCCTTCACCATTTCCCGTGCTGCTTCCGCGATCGCCTGGGCGTCGTAGCCGCATTCGCGGTGCAATTCCTTCAGGGTGCCGTGCTCCACGATGCGGTCGGGGATGCCGAGGATGCGCAGGTCGTTCTTGTAGCCATGCGTGGAGAGGAACTCCGCAACGGCAGAACCAAAGCCGCCCACTACGGTGCCGTCTTCCACGGTGATGATGCGCTCGTAGGTCTGCAGGGCTTCGTGCAGCAACTCTTCATCGAGCGGCTTGGCAAAACGCATATCGTAATGCGCGGGGCTGATGCCTTCGGCTTTCAGCTCACGGATGGCAGCCGCGGCAAAATTGCCGGGATGTCCGAAGCTGAGGATGGCAATGTCTTTTCCATCGCGGATCTTCCTGCCCTTGCCGATGCGGATCTCCTCGAAGGGCTTGCGCCATTCGGGCATCACGCCTTCGCCGCGCGGGTAGCGGATCACGAAGGGATAGGTGGTGCTCTCCAGCTGGGCCGTGTACATCAGGTTGCGGAGCTCCTGCTCGTTCATCGGCGCGGAGACGATCATATTGGGAATGCAGCGGAAATAAGGAACATCGTAAGCGCCGTGGTGCGTCGGGCCGTCTTCGCCAACAAGTCCGGCGCGGTCGAGACAGAAAACCACGGGCAGCTTCTGGATCGCAACATCATGCACCACCTGGTCGTAAGCGCGCTGCATGAAGGAAGAATAGATATTGCAGAACACCCGCATGCCCTGGGTGGCCATGCCGGCCGAAAGCGTGGCTGCATGCTGCTCGCAGATGCCCACGTCGAAAGCCCGGTCGGGCATCTTGTCCATCATGAACTTCAGCGAAGAGCCGGAAGGCATGGCAGGCGTGATGCCCAGGATCTTCGGGTTCTGCTCGGCCAGCTCGATCAGCGAAAGGCCGAACACGTCCTGGTACTTGGGCGGCTGGGGCAGGTCGAATTTCTTCTTGTAGATCTCGCCGGTGATCTTGTCGAACAGTCCGGGCGCATGCCACTTGGTCTGGTCCTTTTCGGCCAGCGCATAGCCCTTGCCCTTGGTGGTGATGATGTGCAGAAGCTTGGGACCGGGAATGTTCCGGAGGTCCTTCAGCGTGTCGACCAGCTTGGTGATATTGTGCCCGTCGATGGGGCCGAAATAGCGCAGGTTCAGGGCCTCGAAGAGGTTGGAGCTCTTCGTGACCACACCCTTGATCGAAGCCTCGAGCTTGGAGGCCATGTCGCGGGTGAACTTCTTGCCCACGGGCAGCTTGCCCATCAGGTTCCAGACATCATCCCGCAGCTTGTTGTAGGTATGCGAAGTGGTAATGTCGGTGAGGTATTCCTTGAGCGCGCCCACGTTGGGGTCGATGCTCATGCAGTTGTCGTTGAGGATGATCAGCATGTCGGCATCGGTCACGCCGGCATGGTTCATGGCTTCGAAAGCCATGCCCGCGGTCATGGAGCCATCACCGATCACGGCTACCGACTTGCGGTCGGCCTCGCCCTTGATCTTGGCGGCCATGGCCATGCCCAGGGCAGCAGAGATCGACGTGGAGGAATGGCCTACACCAAAGGTGTCGTATTCGCTTTCCGAGCGCTTGGGGAAGCCGCTCAGGCCTTTGTATTTGCGGTTGGAAATGAAATTATCCCGGCGACCAGTGAGGATCTTGTGTCCGTAGGCCTGGTGCCCCACGTCCCAGACCAGCTGGTCGTAAGGCGTATGGTACACATAATGAAGGGCAACGCTCAGCTCTACCACGCCCAGGCTGGCGGCAAAATGCCCGCCGTGCACGCTCACCACGTCGATAATGTATTGCCGCAGCTCGGTGCAGACCTGGTGAAGCTGCTCGCGGGAGATCTTTTTCAGGTCGGCTGGTGAATCAATGGTTTGGAGTAAGGGTCCAGCTGAGATTTGCATCAGGATAATTTGAGGGGTAAAAATAGTCTGTTTTGTCAACAACCC
>CBHWDR010000453.1:0-3508 GCA_966112575.1 uncultured Chitinophagales bacterium | reverse complement strand
GCTGTATACGATCAAGAATCTCAGCTGGGAGAAGTTCCAGCGGGATGAGTCGCTGCTGCATTTCATCTTCATGCCCAACTGGATCGCATTTGTAAACAAGCTTCCTTCGGAATATGCTTCCTACCGCGATGCGATCGTGGAGCAGATGCTCGGGCTGGTGTTCAATTTCCAGCACAAGGCCACCTGGTATTACCTGAAAGAAGTTTGCGTTCGCCTGCAACAGATCGATGCCAGCCCGAACTGGAAAGAAGAGGCGGCGAAATATGTGCAGATCATGCAGCGCAATTCCGGCCTGGAAGCACGCAAGGGGTCGGCGCCCGTTAAGTCAGAAAGCAGCGACGGCCCTTCGGCCGGGCGCATCATCTTCTGGGTGATCTGGGCCATTTTTGCCCTTGTGCGCATAGCCCGCTGCAGCAGCAGCAACGATCGTGGGTCGGTGGACTACAATTTCGACCAGATCAGGGTCAGCCAGGAAGACATGAAGCAAAAGCTGCGCGATAAAGCCAACGAAGAGAACTTCAAGGAATTCATCACCCAGCTGAACCGTTCGGAATACGAAGGCAAGCCCTACAGCCCGAAGAAAGGGGAGACGGCAATTCCCGGCGTTACGCGGGTGATGCCTGACCGCGGGACGGATTCGCTCTCCGTGACCAACAACAGCGGCCGGGATGCGCTTATGTTCTGTTTCGATTCCGATGCCCCGCTTGTGGACAGTCTTTCCCGCGTGCAGGCCGTGTACGTCCGCAATGGCGCCACGGTGAACCTGCGGGTCCCGGCAGGTGCGGTGCGCGTCAATTTTGCTTTTGGCCGCAACTGGGTGAAGCTCGACGAGCCGATCCACCTGGCCCTGCAGTCGGGCCCCATGAGCAGAGCATCGGAGGACCCGGGCTCCTGGACCTTTCATCACTATTTCCAGGATCCGGATACCTTCTCGCGTTACCTCTCGCATGATATCACGTTCCGTTATTACGCCGAGTCTTCGGAGGCGGGCAAACGCCTGATCTACCAGCCCGTGTCGGACGAAGGCAGCAGCCAGACGAACGAAGGGTCTACGAGCCGGCGCATCCGGCTCCGGCTGGAGCAGGTGGACGGGCAGCCGGCCATCCGTGGCGGCGGTGCCTGGTCGATCTACCTCAACGGTCCGCTTTTCCTTCCTCCGCAATCGACGCCTGCGGCCATGGGTTTGGAAGCGCCCCCGGCGGAGGAAGTATCGGAGGAGCCGATCCGGATTGAGCGGAGCTCCTGAAGAATGATTCAAACCTTGAAGGTTTTATAAACCTTCAAGGTTGCCGCTTCTCCCCTTATAATGAGGATTCGGCCTGGATTTTTAAAGGCGCGCGCGTGCGCGTAAACCTCCGAGGTTTATAAAACCTCGGAGGTTTCGTTTCTTCCTCCTGCTGGCACGGGTTTTTTACCCCCATTGCCGTGACCTGGAAACTCGTGACGATAGGCCTTCTCTTTCTCATCTCCTGCCGAATGCCGGAAGAACAGCCCGTTGGGGAAGAACCAACACGAAAGACCGATTCGGGCCGGCTGATGCAAACCGGCAGCAACAATGCTTCTGCCGACCCCATGCACATCGAGACCCGCCTGGAGCCCCTCCCCGAGCCCAGGCTCACACGGAAGCCGAAAGGCATCTACCGCGCCATCCTGCCCACCCAGGCAGGCAAGGTGGAGCAAACGATCGAATTTCTCCCGAACGGCAACTTCCACCTGGAAGAGCGCTATCCCGATAAAAAAGACAGCATCGTCCTGGCCGACGGCCTCTGGGCAGCATCCAACGGCGAAGTGCTCCTCTACCGTAATGAGGTGCTGCGCGGCCGCTATGCCTGGATAGGCGATACCCTGGCCTATGTGCTGGTAGGCGAAAAAAAGAAAGTGCCCATGATGGCGCACCCCGATGCCGAGCAGTCGGCCGCCTGGCAGACCCGCCGCTCCGAAGGGCTGAAGCTGTTCGGCATCGGCAATGAACCGTTCTGGAACGTTTCGCTTTCGTCGAAAGACAGCCTCTCCTTTCAACTGGCCGACTGGCCCAAGCCCCTCACCCTGGCCCTCGACTCGAGTATGACCCGCGACGGGGCACGCATCTACACGGCGGTTCGCGACACCCTGCAGCTCCGCGTGCAGGTGGAGCCCTATTTCTGCTCCGACGGCATGAGCGACAACATCTACCGCAACCGCATCCGCGTGGTGTTCAACCGGCAGACCTACTCCGGCTGCGCGGCCCTCTTTGAAAGGGGATTACGCTGATTTGTTGGATTTCGCAGATGAAGCAGGTGAGAAGTGGCAGGTTCGATAGAAGAACCGGAAGGACGACCACCTGTTCCATACGCACTGATCACTCATCACTCATCAATCTCGTTCCGTCAGGGCTTCCTTGCGCTCCTGCTCAAGCTGCGCTTCCTCATCGGTACTCATATCCTTTTCATCCTTGCCCGTATCATACTTGAAGGGATTGTGCTGCTCGCGGTCGGAAATGTTCTGCTGTGAGGACTTCTGATCGCTGTTCCGGCTGTCGTTGTTCTTGTTCATGGGATTTCTTTCTCCTACCCGAACAAATAAAAAGCCAGTCCTTCCGGACCGGCTATATTTTCATTCCGCAGTCAGCATCATCTGCGAAATCAATCTCAATCTGTGAATCTGCGTTAGTCGATCACCTTCACGCCCTTGGCGGAGAACTGAACGTCTTTCTCGGAGCCTTTGATCTTTTCGATCTCTTTCTTCGACTTACCGGCGTCTTCGGCATAGTGGCGGCGCTGGGCTTCGGTGATCTCCTTTACGGTGGCGCTGCCATCGATGATCACGTTCTTGCCAACGATGTTGGCCGGCATGAGGAAGGCATGGTCCTTCGCGCGAACCATCATGGTGGAGCCGTCTTTGCGGGCCACGCGGATCCAGCATCCTTCAGCCTGGCATACTTCTACCACTTTGGCCCTGATCTGGCCTTCGAACTGGTCATTCACCAGCTTCGACCTGATCTCGTCAGGAGCAATGGCGGAAGCGTCATTGCCCACGATTCCGTAAATAACACCGGGAGCGGCCTGGACCTTCTCCTTATCTTGTTTTTCCTGGGCGTTGGCAGCTGCTGCTGTGAAGAGCAGGGCGGCGAGGAGGAGCTTTTTCATGTATCAAATTTAATCAATATTACGGTACGAAGGCTAAGGAGTTCGCGAGTCCGTGGTCCTTTGGGAGTGCAAATAAGCTTTCTTCCTTCCCTCCTTTTCCGGCGAGCTTGCGAGCCTAAACCTCTATAAATGAACCGGCCCGGGCAGCCGCGGGAAAAACACCGGAAAGGGGCCGGAAAAATCTCCCGCTTTCACAGTTTTTTAGTCAAAATAAAACCCCGATTCTTTCCTTAATTTTGCTAAAATCATTAGCTTCGCATGCAAACAATTTCAAACGAATGACCGGCCTCCAAAACCACATTCGTCCAACAACTACAACTCCAAAAACATGTCAAATTCTGAAAAATTAAAGGCGCTCAAACTTACCATGGACAAGATCGACA
>CBHWDR010000452.1:0-3543 GCA_966112575.1 uncultured Chitinophagales bacterium | reverse complement strand
AATGGCACGTTCAGCTGGACACCGGGAACGGCGATCCTCAACGCCAATACGGCTAATCCCACCGTCTTCCCCACCACGACCACGAATTACATCGCGCAGCTCAACGACAATGGCTGTATCAACACCGACACGGTGCGGGTGCGGGTAGTGGATTTCGTCACCCTGGCCGCCATGCCCGATACCACGATCTGTGCCACCGACTCGGTCCGTTTACGGGCCAGCTCCAACGGCCTGCGTTATACCTGGACACCTTCGGCGGGACTGAACGACCCGACGCTCCAGAACCCGACAGCCCTGCCCACAGCCAGCACAACCTACCAGGTGCGGGCCAACATCGGGCGTTGCGTAGCCAACGATGATGTGCGGGTGACCCTGGTGCCTTATCCCCAGGCGCGGGCCGGCGGCGATACGGTCATCTGCTTCAACTCCTCGGCGCAGCTCAATGCTTCGATAACCGGGGCCAGTTTCAGCTGGTCGCCTACCACCGGCCTTAATAACCCTTCGATCCTCAATCCGGTGGCCACGCCGCCGCGGACGACGGCTTATGTGCTCACCGTAACCGACAATGCCGGCTGTCCCAAGCCCAACCGGGATACGGTCCTCGTAACGGTGCTGCCCCGCGTCATTGCCTTCGCGGGAAGGGACACGGCCGTGGTGGTTGGACAACCACTCCAGCTCAATGCTTCCGGTGGCGTCACGTATCTCTGGACGCCGGGTACCTCGCTCAACAACCCGGCGATCGCCAACCCGGTTGGTCGCTATACCGGCGCTTTCGACTCGATCCGTTATAAAGTACTCGTAGCCGATGTGGCCGGGTGCACCGATTCGGCTTTCGTCACCGTCCGGGTGTTCCGCACCAACCCGCAGATCTTCGTGCCCACGGCCTTCACGCCCAACGGCGATGGCCTGAATGATACGGTCTACCCGTTTGCGGTTGGACTGGAACGCATCAACTACTTCCGCATCTTCAACCGCTGGGGCCAGCTCGTTTACCAGACCACCATCAATGGCCGCGGCTGGGATGGCAAGATCTCCGGTAAAGAACAAGGGACCAATGTCTTTGTCTGGATGGTCGAAGGCGTTGACTTCACCGGCAAGAAGGTCTTCGGAAAAGGAACGGTCACGCTGATCCGGTAGGGAGAAACAAAACGAATAAAGAGTAAAGAACAAGAAACAAGGAATAAAGAAATAGAGCCCCCGTCAGATGACGGGGCTTTTTTGATTTTTGGGATTGAGTGATTTTGTGATCTCTTGATGTATCACTTCGGCGACTCGTCTAATCACCAAATCACTAAATCCATAAATCCCCAAATCCTTCTCCGCCACCTACCTTTGCCTCCATGGCAAAGATCGTTTTCATCACCGGTGCAACTTCCGGGTTCGGAGAGGCTTGCGCTGAAGTATTTGCATCCAACGGCTACAACCTCATGCTGAACGGCCGCCGGACCGACCGGCTGGAATCGCTGAAAGGAAAGCTCAACAAGGAATACGGTACCCAGATCCTGCTGCTGCCCTTCGACGTGCGCGACCGCCAGGCAACGAACACTGCCATCGAGCAGATTCCTGCCGATTGGCAGGACATCGACGTCCTCATCAATAATGCCGGCCTTGCCCTCGGCCGTGACCTCTTCGACCAGGCCAACCTCGATGATTGGGATACAATGATCGATACCAACCTGAAAGGCCTGCTTTATGTATCCAAGGCGGTCATACCCTTCCTTGCCCGGCGGAAGAAAGGACATATCATCAATGTGGGCTCCATCGCCGGGAAAGAAGTATACGAACGGGGAAATACCTATTGCGCAACAAAAGCTGCGGTGGATTCCATTTCCCGGGGCATGCGGATCGACCTGCTGCAGCATCATATCAAGGTGACGGCGATCCACCCGGGCGCCGCGGAAACCGAGTTTTCCATCGTCCGCTTCACTGGCGCGGAAGACACGGCCAAAAAAGTCTATGAAGGCTACGAAGCGCTTGCCGCGAAAGATGTGGCCGATATCATCTACTACTGCGCCTCGCTTCCGCCCCATGTCTGCATCAACGACCTGGTGGTCACACCTACGCAACAGGCGAATGCCTACCTGTTCGACAAAACAGGAAAGCTTTCCTGATCAGGAGAAGCAGCGTAAGCAAAAGCCCTTAGCATTTCTACGCATGGCGAAAAATTAACCTGCCAGACAACGGCAACCTGTGGTTTTTCGTCTATTTTTATCGCAGATCATCCATCCAATGAAGAAGACCACCTTTATCCTTGCACTGGCCATGCTGTTTGCCGCGCCCGCTTTTTCCCAGGAAGTTATTCGTGTGCAATCCTGCGACGATGCCCTCATCGCCCGGCAGGTCGATTCGCTCAAGCAACTCTACTCCAAATCCGGCTTCCAGGTACTTAAAGAAGCTTCCATCACCATGGAGAGCGAATACGAAATGCCCGTGATCGTTCCCCTGAACGAACGCACCATGTACCAGATCGTCTTTATCGGCGACTACACCTCCCGGCTCTACGAAGTACGCATGTACGACTACGAAGAGAACCAGGTGAAGTACGAGAAGAAGATGTGGGGCGACGTCGACGGCAACATCATTTCCTTCGCCTACGTCCCCAAGTTCTCCGAATTTCACATGATCAAGCCCGTACAGGTAAATAAGAAAAAGAAGAAAGGGCTTTGCGGTTATGTGATGCTGCTGGTGAAGACCCGGCCATAAGGAGAAAGCAGAAAGCAGGCAGGAGACAGGAGAAAAATTCGTAAAGTCAATCTTATTACGACTACATAATGAAGAAGCCACGCAATGCGTGGCTTCTTCATTTATTCTATTGATGTTCTATCTCTCGTCTAATATCTCCAATCTATCCCTAAACCGTTGTCGGTCTCTGACCGACAACGCTTGTCTCACGTCTCACTTCTCACATCTCACGTAGGCTACTGCGCCAGCGAGATCCGCACCTGCACCCCGGCGCGGGTAGAGGTCACGGGTGCCGTGGTCTGGATCTTGGGGATGATGCGGTTCTGCTCGAAGTAGAACTTCAGGTTCACCCGCTGGTTCACCACGTAATCGATCGAAGGCGCCAGGCGGATCACCTTCTGGCCCGAAGTGCCGAAGGCCGTATTCTGATCAAGCTTGGAGTTGGCCGTAGCATCGTCGCGGAGCGAGAAGTCGAAACGGAAGGTCATGTCGTTATCCAGCGGCTTGGCGTTCTTGCCGATCTTCAGGTTCTTGAACAGCGGCATACCCTTGCGGCGCCAGTCGGCACCGATCGTGTATTCCGTGGACCGGTTCTCGGCCAGCTGGTAATCCACCAGGCTAAGGCTAAGCTGACGGCTCTTCTTGTATTCGAAGCGAGCCGAGAGCTGGTTAGTGAACGTGGCATCGATACCGATCAGGGGCGCAAACTGCTCGCTGATGGTGATGTTCGGCACCAGGAAGTAAGGAATATAGTTGCCGCTTTGCGGGTCGGTGAAATAAGGGAAGCCCACATGGAACGGATCCTGGAAGAGCAGCGCCGTGGTGAACGAGTTCATGCTCAGGGTGCTGCTATAGCCATGG
>CBHWDR010000451.1:0-3546 GCA_966112575.1 uncultured Chitinophagales bacterium | reverse complement strand
TTTCAGGTGGGCATTGATTCCGGCCATCAGCCCCTGGCAGGCCGCTTCCTCGTACCCGGTCGTACCATTAATCTGGCCTGCAAAGAAAAGATTTTGTATTCCCTTTGTTTCCAGGCTGTAGTTCAGCTGGGTCGGTGGGAAGAAGTCGTACTCGATGGCATAACCCGGGCGGAAGAATCGAACGTTCTCGAAGCCCGGCACCTCCCTCAGGGCCCGGTATTGCACTTCTTCCGGAAGGGAGGTAGAGAAGCCATTGACATATACTTCAACGGTATTCCAACCTTCCGGCTCCACGAAGAGCTGGTGCCGATCACGTTCGGCAAAGCGGTTGATCTTATCTTCTATGCTGGGGCAATAGCGGGGGCCTGTACCCTCTATGCGGCCCGTATACATGGGGCTGCGGTCAAAGCCGGTTTTGAGAATCTCATGTACCTGCGAGGAGGTGTAGGTGATCCAGCAGCTCCGCTGTTCTTTGGGCTTGGGAATATCGAGGTAGGAAAAACCGGTGATCTCTTCATCACCCTTCTGCTCTTCCATTTTTGTAAGGTCCAGCGAGCGTGCATCTACCCGGGGCGGGGTGCCTGTTTTCAGGCGGTCGCTTTCAAAGCCAAGCGAGATCAGCTGCTCCGTAATTCCTTCTGCTGCGCGCTCGGCTACGCGGCCGCCGCCAAAACGCTTTTCCCCGATGTGGATCACCCCGTTAAGGAAGGTTCCGTTGGTCAGAACGACCGCCTTGGAACGAATCTCATGACCAAGTCCTGTAATGACGCCTACAGCAGTGTTGTTCTCAATCAGCAATCCCTTGACCATATCCTGGTAGAAGTCGAGGTTAGGAGTCTGCTCCAAGTGTTCCCGCCAGCGTTGGGCAAAGAGCATGCGATCATTCTGAGTGCGAGGGCTCCACATGGCCGGTCCCTTTTACTGGTTAAACATGCGGAACTGGATCATCGACTCATCCGATACAATACCCGAATAGCCGCCTAAAGCGTCCACTTCCCGAACGATCTGGCCTTTGGCAATACCACCCATGGCTGGGTTGCAACTCATCTGGGCGATGGTTTGCATATTCATGGTGATCAGGAGAACCTTTGATCCCATGTTTGCAGCGGAGGCAGCTGCTTCACATCCTGCGTGGCCGGCGCCGACCACGATAACATCATACTGCGGAAACATTCGGCAAAGTTACCCTAACGTTCCACGGGAAACATTGTTAAACTTGATGCGTTCCACGTGGAACAAAGTACCGGTTGAGGTACTCCTCTTCTTTGGATCGCATGAGGCCGGCTTCTGCTTTTGTCTTGTCTTTATACCCGCAGAGGTGTAACGCACCATGGAAGATGACGCGGTGTAACTCCCGGTTGAAGCTGCTTTGAAAGGTTTGGGCGTTCTCTTTTACGCGTTCTACACTGATGTAAATCTCCCCAGAGATGGGCTCGCCCTTAGCAGACAGCGGAAAGGTGATGATATCGGTATAGGTATCGTGTTTAAGGAAGCTCTGGTTGATACCAAGGAGATAATCGTCGGAGCAAAAGATGTAGCTCAGGCTGTGCAGCTTCGATTTTTCCCGTAGGAACAGGCGGGTAATGAACCGCTTCAGCTCTTCCCTTTGCCGGAGCTGAAAGGCTGAATAGGGATAATGAAAGCTGACCGGAGTGTTTGCTAGCTGACTCATGGCTCAAAATTCGCAAGCATTTCCCTCCTTGCAATAGCTTTGAGCCTATGATTCGTTTGTCCGAAATGAAATCCGGGGAACGTGGGACCATTCACTCGTTCGAAAGCTCTGAACTGGAGCTGAAATTGATGGAAATGGGTTGCCTTCCAGGCGAAGAGGTAGTAGTGGAACAGATCGCGCCGCTCGGTGACCCCATCTCGATCCGCATTGCCGGCTATGCCCTCAGCCTGCGTAAGAATGAAGCCAACCAAATCCTGATCGATAAATAACTGTCTGTAAATCAAACCCTGATGAAGGTTGGTCTCTACTTTGGCTCTTTTAACCCGATCCATGTCGGTCACCTGATCATCGCCAGCCACATCTTTAATGCTACCGACCTGCAAAAGCTCTGGTTTGTGGTCTCTCCCCAGAACCCGTTCAAGCCTTCCGACACGCTCCTGAATGAATATGACCGGCTTCACCTGGTGCGGCGGGCCATTGAGGGAGATGCGCGGTTCAGTGCCAGCGACATCGAGTTCTCTCTTCCCAAGCCATCCTACACCGTTGAGACGCTTGCCTATTTATCAGAGAAGCATCCCTCCTACCAGTTCTCGGTGATCATGGGAAGCGACAGCTATCAGAACCTGCCCCGTTGGAAGAATGCCGAAACGATTATTAAGAATTACCCCATCCTGGTTTACCGGAGGCCGGGGTTTGAGGTGCTAGAATCAACGGAAGGGAATATCCGGGTGCTCGACGCCCCGCTCCTGCAAATCTCCGCCACGCATATTCGTGACCTCATCCGGAGCGGCAAGTCGATCCGCTACCTGGTGCCCGGAGAGGTAGAGGAAGAGATCCTCGCCAGCGGCTTTTACAAGAAAATTCAAAGGAAATAACCCAGCAAAACAGCGCCTGCTACCAGGAAGGGCGAGGCAACACGCGTGTAACGGGACAATAGGTAGGTAGTCAGGATGATGCCGATGTGCATCAGGCTCTCCCGACCGGCCGTGAAAAAGGCGATATCCTTCATGATATAGAGCGTGGAGGCGATCATGATGCCTACTACCGCGGCATTGATCCCTTCCAGGGAACGGTAGACCACGGCATATTTCTTCAGGTTGTTCCAGATCGGAAAGAAGAAAAGCACCAGCAGGGCACTCGGCAGGAAGATGGCGATGGAGCCGATCACACAACCCAGAACCTGCATTTCCGCACCTTGCGACTGCAGGGCCATTCCGCCGGAGAACGAGGCGATCGAAAAAACCGGCCCGGGCATGGCACGCACGATTCCCATTCCGGTGGTCATGTCCTCCTTCTGGATCTGGATGATATTGGCAGAATCCTGGGGACGCTTCTGCTTCAGCAGCTCGGGGCGAACGCAGAATTGCTCATACATCATGGGCATCAATACATGGCCACCGCCAAAGACCAGGCTACCCATGCGGTAGGTGTTCTCAAAAAGATTGACCGGCTTGCGGGTTTCCCATTGCTGCTTCCGGGCGGTTTCACTCATCACACCCGCTGCAATGAAAATGAGAGCGAAGAGCCAGATATTCCCCCATTTGATCTTGCGCTTCGGTGTCTCGTGCTGGGGGATGCGCTTCTGACTGAGGTTGGTCACGGCTCCCGAGAGGACGATCAGCGCCGGGAAAATAAAAGGTGAGCGGAACAGGAAATAGGTGGCCGCCGTACACACGAGCATGATCATCCAGGTGATCGTATTCCGGACGGAAATACCGAAGGCCATCACCGAGGCGTACACAAGAAAGCCAACAGCAACGGAAGGAATGAACTTGAACAGGTTCTTATTGATCGAATCCTGGTCGAGGTAATGGAGGAGAAAAGAAAAAGCGCCCATCAGGATACAGGCAGGAGCGATCCAGATGAGCAGTGTG
>CBHWDR010000450.1:0-3551 GCA_966112575.1 uncultured Chitinophagales bacterium | reverse complement strand
AGGGCTGGTGCAGGAGATCCTTACCCAGATCCCGGGTGAGAAGATCATGTGGGAAGCTCCGCAGAAAGCGCAGCAGCTCTACTTCATCGAGCTCCTTGGATGCAACGTGAACCTCGGCAACATCGCACCCACGGAAGTACTCCCGTTGGAAGCCATGCGCATCGGTCTCCGCGGCGACACTTTCAATCTCTACCTCAACAAGGAAAATGCATGAGACGTTTCGGGTTGCTCGGTAGAACACTGAAACACTCGTTTTCCCAGACCTATTTCAGCCGGAAGTTTGCCGATGAGGGCATTTCAGATTGTCGCTACGACAATTTCGAGCTCGCCTCCATCGCCGAACTTCCGGCTTTGTTTTCGGCCCATCCCGACCTCGTAGGGTTGAATGTAACGATCCCCTACAAGGAGGAGGTGCTGGCCTACCTGGATGAACAATCACCGGCTGTACAGGCGATCGGCGCCTGCAACTGCATTCATATCGTTGATGGGAAGCGGACCGGCTACAATACCGACGCCTACGGTTTTACCGAGTCCATCCGCCCTTACCTGCAGCCGCATCACCGGAATGCGCTCGTGCTGGGTACCGGCGGGGCTTCCAAGGCGGTTTGCTATTCGCTGCAGCAACTGGGCTTGAACTACCAGCTTGTCTCCCGCAAGCGCACCAATAGCACCATCACCTATTCCGATCTCGATGCAGAACTGATGCAGGCAAGCCCCGTGATCATCAATACCACGCCCCTGGGTACCTTCCCCGACGTGGACGTAGCGCCGCCGATCCCCTATGATCTTATCGGGGCGGCGCATCTTCTTTTCGACCTGGTTTACAACCCCTCTAAGACCCTTTTCCTCCAGCAGGGCGAAGCCCGGGGCGCCACGATCGCCAACGGCTACCGCATGCTCGAGCTGCAGGCAGAAGCGAGTTGGGAGCAATGGAATATCGAACAGGGAATATCGAATAAGGAATATTGAGGGATTTACATCTTGCACACCTATGGTGCACATAAAATCATTTGCAACGATACATCACCCAGGGCTGATGCCCTGGGCTACCGTTCGCGCACGCCTACGGCGTGCAGGAGCTTACTGGTCAACAACTGATTCATCATGAGAATGGATCCTGGTCTGAAATGCATGCGCTACATGCAATTAATTTAAGCGATAGGCCAGCGGTGCCTCTATGATTCGGCTGCGGTCCAATCCGGGGAGCAACATTCGGTACGGGTGCCATATAGGTAGCCCCGGGTTTACCGGAGGGAAGCCCGGGGTAGGCGAAATATTGAGTATTTCAGCACCGGGTACCGGTGCCATATTCGAGGAAGGCAGAAGCTACCGAAGAACATCTTTTCTTTCCTCAACACCAGGAAATTCTCTTGCTAAAAGAAAAAATATTTGTGCCTTCGTGCCTTTGTGCCTTCGTGGTTCAAAAAACGTTGCGAACCAGGCCTAATCCATAAGAGGGCCATATCGAATTACTGCATCCGCTCGCGCACGGCATCCGGTATCGACACGACTTTCCTGGATGCATAATCGAAACAGATCATCCCCGTTTTCACGAGGGCGACTACGGTGCCGTCTTTCTTGCTCAACCGGTAATACAGGTCGAAGCCAACGCGGGTAAGGTCGTCGTGGGTTACGGCTGCCTGAACCTCGTCGCCCCAGAACAATTCCGACTTGAATTCGATCGCCGCATCGCTCATGATCACGCCGCAGCCACCCAGGTCCATTTCCGTGAAGCCGAGGGATTGGAAGTAGCGCATACGGGCTTCGTGTACGAGGGAGAGAATGGTGTCATTTCCTACATGTCCGCCGTAGTTGAGATCCGTGATGCGGATGGGAAGGGAGCAATGAAAGGAAAAATCGGGGGGCAGGGTCAGTTTGATGCGGGCCATGCCCAACATTACTTATTTTCCTGCAGATTGCCGAGGATCTGCATGACCCCGGTGAAATCGGTGGTGAAGGCCGAAGATGATAGTTTTTGCTGCAGCAGGCGGATGCGTTGCTGGCAGGCAAGATCATCCTCCTTGCAGCGTACTGCGTCGTACATTTTTTTCGGCAGGCGGGCGATATTCCCATTGCCATCGCTAAAGACCATGTAGCGGTCGGCGCCGTCCGTAGGCGGAAGCGCACGGGGTTCATCTGGCACGGAGAACAGGCGCCGGAAGAGCATCGACGAGCGAACGGCCCTGCGCAGGCCACGGGTCACGTCGGTGGTATTCAGATAGCTGAGCCGGTCGCCGCTGCCGGTCGCAGCGCTGCGGTAGGCCATCTTCCCCGTTTCTTCTTCGGGGATCCGCTGGACATTGATGGCGCTGGCTGTGACTGTCGTTGTTCGATTTGGCTCCAATTGTGGGGCGGGGGCCGATTTCCCGGCTTGCTCTACCGGGTTGCCCTTGGCCAGTGATTCTGATTCGGTGCGTTTGCTGAGCAGGAGAGAGGCGAGCAGGCCGATCACCACCAGGGCGGCGGTGGCACTTGCATAGCGGAGCGGGCGCCGGTAGCGGTGAAAGATCGATACAACTTTGGCAGGTTCCTGCGGCAGGGATGCTTCGATCTTTTGCCAGATGCCCGCCGGTGGTGTTGCTTCGTAAAAGAACAGCCGGTCGGCAGCAGGAGCCACACTACTCCCTTCGAGTGCATTCGCGATCCGGTTCCAGGCCCCTTCCGGGGGCCGGGCTTCGAATGCCTTCAGTTTATTTGCGTAGTCGCTGCTCATGGTTACGGAAGCTGTTTTCTTCGTTCGATATGCGTTCGGACCAGGTCCTGCAGGATCAGTTTGGCACGCGAGAGTTGCGATTTGCTCGTGCCCTCGCTGATGCCCAGCTGCTCCGCGATCTGCTTGTGCGTATAGCCTTCCACGACGTACATGTTAAAAACGGTACGGTAGCCGGGAGAGAGCTGTTGCACGAGCTGGATGATGTCCTTTTCTGCGAGTTCGTCGAGCACGGAAAGATATTTTCCTTCCACGGTGTTCTCTTCGTTCTCGGTGATCGGCTGCAGGTAGGTCTTCTTACGGAAATGCTCAATCGCCGTGTTGACAAAGATCCTGCGGATCCAACCTTCGAAAGAACCCTCGCTCCGGAAGCTGCTGATCTTATTGAATACTTTGATAAAGCCTTCCTGCAAGATATCTTCCGCTTCCTCGGCGTTGCCCGCATAGCGAAGGCAGACACCATACATTTTCGGCGCGAAACGCTGATACAGTTCATACTGCATCTTCCGCTCACCCCGTATGCATCCTTCAATTAAGTCGGAATCGGAAAATATTTGGTTGCTTTCCCTATTCAATATTCTTTCGTTTGTAGTACGTATTCAAAAATGCTACCAGCTCATCGGCCGCTTTGCGCCGGTGGCTGAAGCGGTTCTTTTCGGCCAGGCTCATCTCGCCGAAACTGCGTTCATCGCCGTCCGGTACAAAGACCGGATCGTAGCCGAAGCCGCCATTTCCCTGCGGCGCAAGGGTGATCCTGCCCCGGCAAACTCCTTCGAAATAGTGCGTCTGTCCGTCGAGGATGAGGCAGATCACCGTGCGGAATTGTGCCCCCCGGTTGCCC
>CBHWDR010000449.1:0-3552 GCA_966112575.1 uncultured Chitinophagales bacterium | reverse complement strand
CCAAGTTCGGCTTCAGCAAGGACTGGGTGAACCGGGTTACGGGGAATGGAAAGGTGGACATCAAGCCTTCAGGCTACGTAGACCTCACCGCCGGTTACTTCGGCCAGCGGATCAAGAACCCGGTGCTCCCCGAAAGGGCCCGGAAGCAGGGTGGATTCGATTTCAACATGGGGGCCAATTTCCAGGTGGATGCCAATATCGGCGACAAGATCCGGCTCCCGATCAACTATAATACCCTCGCCAACTTCGATTTCGAGAACCAGATCAAGTTCAACTACCAGGGTAAGGACGACGAGATCCTGAAGCAGTTCCAGATGGGAACCATCAACTTCGCGTCAAAAGGCACACTCATCCCGGGTGTGCAATCGCTTTTCGGGGTGAAGACGCAGCTGCAGTTCGGGAAGGTCTTCGTTACCGCGGCCCTGGCCCAGCAGCGCTCCAACCGGCAGTCGCTCGGCCTCCAGGGTGGCTCGGCCACCCAGATCTTCGACCTGCGCGCCGACGACTACGAAGAGAACCGCCACTTCCTCCTTGGCCAGTATTTCCGGAACAACTATAACCGGGCGATGAGCACCCTGCCCATCGTTCGCTCCAACGTGCAGATCCAGCGCGTGGAAGTGTGGGTGACCAACCGACTCGGCATCGTGCCGGACTTCACCAACGGATCGGCCTACCGCGATGTGGTGGCGCTGATGGACCTCGGCGAAGGCCGTCCCTTTAATACTACCTGGGGCGGTATCGGCGATACGATCGCGTACAACGAAGCCAACACGCTTTACCAGACCCTGATCAACACGCCCGGCGCCCGGAACTCCACCCAGGTGAACAGCGTGCTGGCCGGCCTGGGCGGCATGCAGCCGGTGCAGGAATTTGAAAAGACCTTCGCCCGGAAGCTGAACCCGACCGATTATTATTTCAACCCGCAGATCGGCTTCCTCTCCCTCAACCAGCCCCTGCAGGCTGATGAAGTGCTCGGCGTGGCCTATGAGTACACGTACAACGGACGGTATTATAAGGTGGGTGAGTTCTCGCAAGACATCCCGCCGGATTCCACCGGTGCGAACAATAAGGTACTCTTCCTCAAATTACTGAAGGCAACCTCACAGCGTCCCAACCTGCCGATCTGGGACCTTATGATGAAGAACGTGTACTCCGTTGGCTTTGGCCAGCTCGAGCGCCAGGATTTCCAGCTCGACGTCTTCTACGAAGAGCCCAGCCAAGGGCCGAAGCGCTACCTGCCCCCGGCCGTCACCCAGGACCCGCCCGTTCGCGAAGGCACGCCCATCCTCAACCTGGTAAACCTCGACCGCCTCAATGACCAGAACGATCCCATGCCCAACGGGCGTTTTGATTATGTTCCGGGCTTCACGGTGATCCCCGAGCAGAGCCGCATCATCTTCCCGGTGCTCGAGCCCTTCGGCCGCGACCTGGAATACGCGGTGAAACCCGCTGATCGTCCCAACGTATTATTCTACCCGCTCTACGATACCATCAAGGCCATTGCGCAGAACTATGCGCAGCTGAACCGCTTCCTGATCAAGGGAAGGTCCCGCTCCACGTCGAATGCCGACTACCAGCTGGGCTTCAACATTCCCCGGGGATCGGTGTCGGTAATGGCCGGCGGCCGGATGCTGCAGGAGAATATCGACTACGAGATCAACTACGACCTCGGCACCCTGCGGGTGATCAATCCTTCGATCCTGCAGTCGGGCATACCCGTGAGCGTGCAGTTTGAGAACAATGCCACGTTCGGCCTGCAGCAAAAAGGCTTTGTCGGCCTCCGCGTGGACTACCTCGCCAGCCGCAAGCTGACCGTGGGCGCTACCATGATGCGCCTCAGCGAGCGCCCCTTCTTTACCAAGCAGGTGTTTGGCGAAGACCCGATCCGCAACACCATGTACGGACTGGACTTCGACTACCGCAATAATGTGCCGCGCCTGACCAAGTGGCTCGACAAGCTGCCTTTCTATTCCACGAAGACCATGTCGTCGATCACCGCTTATGGTGAGGTGGCCGTGCTCCAGCCGGGCCACCCGCGGCAGATCAACTCGAGCAAGGGCGATCGCTCGGGCCAGGTCTTCATCGATGATTTTGAAGGAACGAGAAGCTCGATCGACCTGCGCTTCCCGCTCATCTCCTGGACCCTGGCCTCGATCCCGCAGGGACAGCCCGGCCTCTTCCCCGAGGCACAATTGCTCAACGACCGGGGCAGCGGCTTCAACCGGGGCAAGATGGCCTGGTACTTCATTGAGCAGCAGCTGCAGGAAAAGAACAACGACAACAACCCGCTGAAAGGAAACGTGGAGGAGTTGTCGAAGCCCGAAACCCGCCAGGTTTATATGTCGGAAGTCTTCCCGAAGCGGAACTATGATTTCGGGCAGGGCCTGTTGCCGACCTTCGACATGTCGTTCTTCCCGGACGAGCGCGGACCCTATAATTTCCGGACACAGAATTTGAATACGACCGATGGCCGCCTGCTCAACCCCCGGCGTACCTGGGGCGGCATCATGCGCAATATCGACCAGACCGATTTCGAGTCGAGCAATATCGAGTTCATCGAATTCTGGCTCCAGGATCCTTTCATCCGCAAGCCCAACAGCGCCGGCGGCGATATCTATTTCAACCTGGGTAATATCTCGGAAGACGTGCTGCGCGACGGCAAGCGTTTGTATGAGAACGGCCTGCCGACACCTACCCAACTCAATAACCCGACCGACTCATCGGTCTGGGGCAAGCAGCCGCGCAATCCGATCCAGGTTACGAATGCCTTTTCCAATGATCCGAACGACCGCCAGTTCCAGGACGTGGGCTTCGATGGCCTCACGGATACGGCCGAGCGCCGCTACTTCGGTGATTTCGTTTCGCAGATGCGCGGCATTTTCGGACCTTCTTCATCCGTTTACCAGGCGATCGAGAACGACCCCGCCAATGACAACTTCAAGGGCTACCGGGATAATTCCTACACCCCCTCCAATGGTATCCTCGAGCGCTATAAGAATTTCACCAACCCGCATGGCAACTCGCCGGTGGCCAATTCGGGCGACCAGTTCTCCAATGCCTTCACGCTTTATCCCGACCAGGAAGAGCTGAACCGCGACAACACGATGAACGAGGTGGAAGAATATTTCCAGTACCGCGTTCGCCTGCGGCCCAATATGCAGCTGGGCGTGGATAAATACATCACCGATGTGCGTGAAGTGCCGGCCCGCCTGGCCAACGGACAGACCCGCCAGGAGCGCTGGTATCTCTTCCGCATTCCCATCAAGGATTTCGATGCGCGGATCGGGAACATCCCTGATTTCAAGTCCATCCGTTTCATCCGGATGTTCATGAGCGATTTCGCTGATACGGCTGTACTGCGTTTTGCGAAGCTGGAGCTCGTGCGCAACCAGTGGCGGAAATTCGATTACGACGTAACGACCTCGATTAACCCGAATATCCTTCCGGCCAATGACCCGACGAAGGTGGATGTACTGGCCGTGAACATCGAAGAGAACGATCAGCGCGACCCGATCATCTACCGTCAGCCTCCGGGCGTGGAGCGTCAGACCC
>CBHWDR010000448.1:0-3570 GCA_966112575.1 uncultured Chitinophagales bacterium | reverse complement strand
ATTGGGTTCACTAAATTATTTACTTTCCTTACCTATTTCATTCAAAAGCCCCTGTCAGCTGACAGGGGCTTTCTTATTTAATCAGGTAGTGAATGGCATCGCAAAACGACCCCATTCTCGAATTTCCTCATTCTCGAATTCTCGAATTAATTCCGTGCCGTGGTGGCCGGTGCCTTGCGTGGGAGCAGCTCGTCGCGCATGGCGGTGTTATAAACAAAGGCGGCCACGATCATGGACGCTTGTTTCAGGTCAGAAGGGATCAGATGATCGTAGGTGTCCATATTCGTATGATGCGTGCGGGTATCGTACTCGATCGGGTCCTGGATGAACTGGAAGCCCGGGATGCCGACCGCATCGAAGGCCAGGTGGTCGGTACCGCCTGTATTGTTGATCGTTACGGTGCGTGCATCAAGGTCGTTGAAGGGCTCGAGCCAGGACTGGAAGAGCTGCCGAACCTCAGTATTCCCCTGCAGGTAAACGCCACGGATCCTTCCGGTGCCGTTGTCGAGGTTGTAGTAGGCGGATATCTTCCCATGTTCGGCGGTGTATTGCTTCGTTTGCGGGTCGCCGAGATGATTCTTGACGTAATTGCGGGAGCCGAAGAGTCCCTGCTCCTCCCCGCTCCAGAGGGCGATGCGGATCGTTCGCCGGGGTTTTAATCCCAGCGTCTGGATCAGGCGTACCGCTTCCATCATCACGGAACAACCGGCTGCATTGTCGGTAGCACCGGTGGCCGCATGCCAGGAGTCGAGGTGGGCGCCCAGCATCACCACTTCATCTTTTAGTTTGGGATCCGTTCCCGGGATCTCGGCGATCACATTATAGCCTTTGAGGTCAGTATCGAAGAATTTCGTTTTCACTTCAGCTTCCAGTTCCACCGGGATGCCGGCGGCAGCAAGTCGTTGCAGGCGGAGGTAGTCGTCGGCAGCAAGGGCTACCGAAGCGGGCGCCTCTGCGGCGTCTTTGGCATAGGCGCCACCGCTCGAAACGAAGACGGTGCCGTCGTTGCCGCGGCCCGAGGTAAGGATCAGCGCCGGCTTCTCGTTGTTGTACAGCGCCGTAAGGGTTCGCTGGAAGGCCATGCGGGCGCCGAAGTTGTTGTTGCGGTTAGCGGCGGGTGGACGCTGGCCGGTTGCGGGTTGCCGGGGTTCGGCTGCGGCCATATTGAGCAGCGCAGCTTCATCGAATCGTGCGCCATCGGCTTCAAATGAAGGTTTGAGCGTGTCGTTCACCTGCACCATCACGATCCGGCCATTCAGCTTGCCGGAATAGGCGGTCAGGCCGGCAGAATCCGTAGCTGTGATCAGGATGATCTCGCTTTTGACCGGTTTCTTGCCGGTGCCGCCCGTCCAGGCGCGGGGGTAGGCGATCAATGGCGAATAATAAGGCCGGGTCATGGCCAGGTAACACTTCTCCTGTTGCCAGCCTTTCCCGAAATCACCCCAGGCTTCAAGACGGGCATTCTGCAAGCCCCAGGAGGTGAGTTTTTCCTTCGCCCAGTTTGCGGCTTTTAAGTAGCCGGGCGAAGCCGTGAGGCGCGGACCGGAGACATCGGTGAGGTAGAACGCATGGTCCATCACCTGTGAATTCTTTTCTTCTTCCGCACGGATGCGCTGGATCGCAGCAGCGTCGTAGGTTCCCTGGGCAAAAACGAAAAAGCAGAGGCCTTGTGCCAGGCCAAGCAGGAGCATTTTTCTCATGGTCGTTGGTTTGTGAGCAGAAGGTAAGAAATGTGCGCGAGATGGAGTCAGGGATCGCTGATCGTTAATGTCTGATCGCTGATGTATGATCGCTGATCTGGTCTGAAGCAGGCAGCCAGTAGATGGTATCATCACCATCCTCTTTTTCTCTTTCATCTCTTAGCCTCTCTTAGCCCCCTCGCAGATCTCCTTTAGCTTCGCCATCGCCTTGGGAAAGGTTTCTTTGAAATAGGCTTCGAAGTCGGGATCCGTATCCATTTCAGCACGCAGGGTAGTGAGACCGCCCGACTCGCTGAGGTAGTAGGATTCGGTGGCGCCGGCCCAGGGCTTGGGCTCTTCTTTTCCGTCCCTGATCTCGCCCTGGTGCTCGAAGCTCATCGCTTCTCCGTCCACCTTCTTTTTGATGATGCCGAACATGCCATTCCCACCAGGGGTTAAAAACCGGATGGGGCTTCCTTCCTTCCAATCGGATTCGGCATAGGAGCCGGCAGCGAACGCGGAGGTCCACTCACGGTAGCTTTCGGGTTCCCAGAGTTTTTCCCAGACCACCGCCTTCGGCGCGCGGATCGTTGTTTCAAACTGGATTCGGTTCATTTTTTTTGCTTTCCACTAAGGTAGAACAGCTTGGGAAAGTGCTGACAGGCCTACTGCGCCAGAATGGAAGGTAATTGCGGCAAAGGTTCGGGCGCATCCTGAAATTTCCGGTACTTGCCCAGTAGCCGTCCCATAAAATAAGTAGCAGGAATTATTGCCTTTTTAACGAATCCGGGAAGGCCAACGATCTCGTATTCCGTTTTATATCGCGTCATCAAATAAGCTCCATCGAAGGCTTCCGGCTGCCCTTTGCCGGATCTGTTTTGCGCTTCGAAAATGGCGGTCAGGTAAAAAATAATTGAATGTACCGGTCCTACCCAACCTTTGCAGTGCAAGATATCATCGCCTGCATTCCAGAATCGGTGGGGCACACCACGCAGGAAGGTTACGGTTTCGCCAGGCCCGGCAAACTGGGGTGCCTGTCCCAGGATCTCATAGCCAATCCTTCCTTCAACTACGGTCAGCGACTCATCCTGCTGAAGATGCGTGTGCATGATGGGCCCGCACCCAGGCTGGACCCAATTCTCTACCCGTACGCGCTCGCCTTCCGGTGTGTTTTCGATTGCCAGGAAGCTGAGCTTTTCGCCCAGACAATTGGTTATGGTATGTGGTAATGATATGGTCATGGTCAGGGATTTGTCCAGCGAAACTAAAGCCCGCTATTCATCATCCCGGGTCCATACCGTTGAATTGCATAAGGAGTGACGTCAATTGTCGCTCCGGTGCAATGGCTGGTTAAATACTCATCACCATCAAAACCTGAAGTTCCACGTCACGGCCGGTAACACAGGTAAGAGCGAAACCTGCCGGGCTTCGATGTTCACCGCGCCGGTCTGGGTATTGGTGTCCTGATTGAAATAAATGAAATAGGGATTCTGGCGGCTGTACACATTGTAGACCGAGAAGACCCAATAGCTTTCGATCCGGCGTTTCTTCTTCGGAACGGGGGTATACGTGGCCGAGAGGTCGATGCGGTGGTAGGGATTAAGCCGGTACTGGTTGATGCGGCTGTATTCCTGGGTGAGCACGCCATTGACGAAATAGAAGCGCTCGGGTAAAGAGGTGGCGCTGCCGGTTCCGTACACGAATACGCTGCCGAATTTCCACTGTTTGTTCAGCTCCCAGGTGGCCACAACAGACAGGTCATGGCGGCGGTCGTATTTCGCCGGGTAGCGCTGGCCCTCATTCAGGTCGGGGAATTTGCGCCAGGTCCAGGAAAGCGTGTAGCCGATCCAGCCGGTGAGCCGCCCGCGCACTTTGTTCACGAAGAACTCCG
>CBHWDR010000447.1:0-3596 GCA_966112575.1 uncultured Chitinophagales bacterium | reverse complement strand
CACCGACCTCTTCACCGGCGAATACCACAGTGCCTTCAAGGGAAAGGGGATGTCGTTCAAAGAGGTGCGCGAATATGCTGCCGGGGACGACATCCGGTTCATCGACTGGAACGTGTCGGCCCGATTCGGCCACCCGTTCAGCAAGGTGTTCGAAGAAGAGCGCGAACTGACGGTGATGCTGCTGGTAGATATCAGCGGCTCTTCGCTCTTTGGTACGGTGAACAGCTCCAAGCGCGACCTGGCCACCGAGATCGCCGCGGTGATCGCGTTTTCAGCCGTGAACAATGGCGACAAAATCGGAGTGGTGCTGTACTCGGACCGAATCGAAAAATATATTCCGCCCAAGAAGGGCAAGCAGCATGCGCTGTTCATCGTGCGGGAGCTGCTCTCGGTGGAGCCGAAGAGTCGGGGCACCAACCTGACCACCGCGCTCCGTTACTTCAATAATATCACCCGACAGAAAAGCATCGCCTTTGTGCTGAGTGATTTTATCGATGCCAATTACCAGGACATGTTGCGCGTAGCCGCCAACAAACACGATATCGTTGGGGTGAAACTCTACGACAAGATGGACCGCAACCTGCCGAACGTGGGCATGGTGCGCATTGAAGATGAAGAGACGGGGCAGCAAAAGTGGGTGGATACGGGCAGTGCCTATGTGCGCTACGAATACGAGAAAGAATTCTTCCGGGTGGCGGACTATTGCAAGGAGGTGTTCCGCAAAGCGGGCGCCGATCTGCTGCATGTACGTACCGATGAAGACTATGTCAAGATCCTGCAACGATTTTTCATTAGCCGAAACCGATGATCCGATATCTCTTCATTTTTTGTTTGCTGTTTGCAGGTACTGCGGCCCATTCGCAGGACCTCGGCTTGTCGATGGACCGGACCCGGATCCTGATCGGCGAGCCGATCCAGGTGAAGCTGCAGGCCGAGTTCGCGGCAGAGCCGGTAAGCTGGTTCCAGATCGACAGCTTCCCGCACTTCGAGATCCTGGAGCGGTCGAAGATCGATACGGTGCGTGAAGGCAGCCGTATCCGCTTGTTGCAGACGCTCACGATCACCAGCTGGGACTCCGGCAAATGGAATGTTCCGCCCTTCCCGCTTGGCGCCAATACAACTGGTCCGGTTGCCGTTACCGTTGGGCATACGCCGATGGATTATAGCCAGCCCTACCATGATATCCGCGACATCCTGGATGTGAAGCCGGAGCGGGATTCGAACTGGTTCTGGTATTTCCTCTTCGCCATGGTGCTGATCGCCCTCTTCATGCTCTTCTTCCCCGCCGGGGAGAAAAAGAAAGATGTGGGCTTCGTGCCGGCACCTGGCGCCTACCGGGATGCTTTGCACCGGCTGGATGCGTTGAAGAAGAAAAAGGGGGAGGATCCGAAACTGTTCTATACCGAGCTGGTGGAGATCTTCCGCGACTACCTGAGCCGCCGGAAGAACATCCGTTCGCATGCGCAGACCACCGATGACCTGGCGGTTCGCATCAAGGCGCTGGACCTCCCGCAGGAGCAGTATGCCGAACTGGTGCAGACGCTTCGCCTGAGCGACCTCGCCAAATTCGCGAAGTACCGGCCGGAGGAAAGTGAACTAGCGGGCTCGGTCGATTCAATCGGGGATTCGATCGCGAATATTGAGCAGATGCGAACGGAGGTAACGGTCAACTAATTCGTGTAATGGTTATATAATTTATTTCAACAGATCGAATTCAAGTATATCTGGGTGCTGCCCTTCCTGGTTGGGTTGCCGGTGATCGCCTGGTTCTACTTCCGCACCACCAGCTGGCGCAAGGCCACCATGCGGGTAAGTTCCACGCATGCCTTCGCGGTGCGTACGGCACGGAATGCCTGGGTGCACTTCCCTTTCTGGATGCGGCTGCTGGCCGTTGGCTGTTTGATCCTGGCCCTGGCGCGACCGCAGATCCGCAATGTTTCCAGCCGCTCGAAGGGCCAGGGGATCGATATCGTTCTTTGCCTGGACGTAAGCGGGAGCATGCTATCGAATGATGTGATCCCCAATCGCCTGGAAGTGGCGAAGCAGACAGCCATCGAGTTCGTGCGGCAACGGCCGGTGGACCAGATCGGGCTGGTGATCTTTTCCGGTGAGAGCTTCACCCAGTTCCCGGTCTCTACCGACCATGCGGGCCTGATGGAGCAGATCGCCGGTTTGAAAAGCGGGATGCTGATCGACGGAACGGTGATCGGGGAAGGTCTTGCCACTTCGGTGGAGCGGATCAAGATGAGCAAGGCGCGCTCGAAGATCATCGTGCTGCTGACCGACGGCAACGAGCAGCCGCCCAATACGCGCCTCATCGACCCGATGACCGCGCTGGAGATCGCGAAGGCCAAGGCGGTGAAGGTGTACACCATCGGACTCGGCTCTTCCGGCGCCCGCACCGTGGAAGAGAAGGGCGTGCCGCGCAACCAGGGCGCTGCCTACCTTGATGAAACCCTGCTCAAGCGGATCGCCGCAGGCACCAATGGCCTCTATTTCCGCGCTACCGACCGAGAGAGCCTGGCCGAGATCTACCGGCAGATCGACCGCCTCGAGAAATCGGAAGTGCAGGTGGTTACACGAACCCGCTTCCAAGAGCTGTTCCCCTACTTTATCCTGGCTGCACTCTTCTTCCTGTTCATCGATATTCTCCTGCGCTATACCACGTTGAAGACCCTCCCCTGAGGATCGGTAAAATGCACCGGCTCCATTGCCATTGACCATGCTCCATTCACTAACTTGCAGGTATGCAGGGAACTGTTTATAAGTCGACCGGTAGCTGGTATGTGCTGAAGGATGCAGAAGGGAAATCCTGGAATGCCCGGATAAAGGGGGTGTTCAAGCTGGAGGGCCTCACGTCGACCAACCCCCTTGCCGTTGGCGACCATGTGGACTTCGAGGAGGAAGCGGCCGGCGAAGGGGTGATGATCACCCGCATCCACGACCGGCGCAATTATATCAACCGGCAGTCGCCGCGCCACAAGCACCAGCAGCATATCGTAGCCGCCAACCTCGACCAGTCGATGCTGATCGCGACCATCCGTGATCCCCGGACCTCTTCCGGCTTTATCGACCGCTTTCTTGTTGGCTGTGAGCTCTACCATGTGCCGGCCATTATCGTGTTCAACAAGATGGACCTCTATGATGAAGGAGATATGGCGCTGTACGACTATTACGAGCAGCTGTATACCGGCATTGGCTATTCGGTGAAGGGCATTTCCATACAGGAGGGCAGGGTCATCGAAGAAGTAAAGGCTATCCTGGAGGGCAAAGTGACCCTGATCAGCGGTCATAGCGGCGTGGGGAAATCTTCTTTCATCAATGCCGTGCTTCCGGGCTCGGATATCCGGACGAAGGACGTCAGCGGCTGGAGCGGCAAGGGCATGCACACCACCACCTTTGCCGAGATGTATGATCTGCCGTTTGATAAGGGTGGAAAGATCATCGATACGCCCGGCATGCGGGAGTTCGGGATCGTGGGTGTGGACAAGGAAGAACTATCAGGTTATTTTCCCGAGATGCGCGCCCGCCTGAACAACTGCCAGTTCAACAATTGCCAGCACATCAACGAGCCAGGTTGCGCCATCAAGGAGGCA
>CBHWDR010000446.1:0-3597 GCA_966112575.1 uncultured Chitinophagales bacterium | reverse complement strand
CCGACAAGCGCCACATCCGATATCGTATGGTGCGGGCTCCGGAAGGGCCGCCGCGATACAAGGGTGGCATTCTCCGGCAGCTTGCCCGCCACCGAATGGATCTTCGTGGTTTCCAGGGCCTCCTGCAGCGAGAGCGGCGGCAGGATGGTCGGCAGCCGCTTTGCCAGCATGGTCTTACCCGCTCCCGGCGGTCCGATGAGGATGGCATTATGCCCACCCGCCGCCGCGATCTCCAGCGCCCGCTTGATACCCTCCTGCCCCTTCACATCCGAGAAGTCGGTATCAAAATGACACTGGCTCTCGAAGAACTCCTCGCGCGTGTTGACCACCGTCGGCTCCAGGCTCTTGCCCTCAGTGGCGAAGAACTCGATCACCTGCCGGATATGCTCGACCCCAAACACTTCCAGGTTGCTCACCAGTCCGGCTTCGCGGGCATTCACCTTGGGCAGGAGGAAGCGCTGAAAGCCTTCCTTGCGCGCCTGGATGGCCATGGGAAGCGCGCCTTTCACCGGCCGGATCTCGCCGTCGAGACTCAGCTCGCCCATGACCAGGGTTTTCTCCAGCAATTCGATATGCTCCAGTTGCCCCGTAGCCGCCAGCATGCCGACGGCGATGGGCAGGTCGAAGGCAGTGCCGCTCTTGCGGATGTCGGCCGGCGCCAGGTTCACCACCACCCGCGTGCGCACCATGTCCAGTCCAATTGCCTTCACCGTGCTTTCCACTCGCTGCAGGCTCTCCTTTACCGCATTGTCGGGCAGCCCAACGATCAGGTAGCCCGTATTCTGCTCCATCCAGTTCACCTCCACCGTGATCGTGGTGGCTTCCACGCCATAGACCGCGCTCCCATACGTTTTCACCAGCATGCTGTAAAGGGAAAATATACCGTGAAGAAAGCCATGGGAAAAACCCCGTTGTGGAAGGAGAAAATAACGGAGCAGGCTCTGCCTTTGCCCCCTTTTTTCCGGGCAATGGCGGTCTTGGTAGGGCTTTTGCATTTATAGAGCAAAAGACGAACTCATGAAACAGAATATCTGGATCGGATCTGCTCTGCTGATGACCATGACCACGCTGAGCTCCTGCGAAGTGGTGGGCGGAATTTTTAAGGCCGGCTTCTGGACCGCCATCATCCTCATCGTGATCGTGGTGGCCCTGATCTTATGGATCATCGGGCGCCGTCGCCGTTGATCATCGCGGAACCAGCAGGCTCACCTTGCCGTCCATCGTGGCGGCAATGACCTGCCCCTTGCCCAGCGGCAGCACGGTGTTGACCATCGAGTTGTCGATCTTGTATTTCCATTGCAGCAGGCGGCGGGACGGATCGATGACATAGACAACGCCGTTGCGCGTGCCGAAATACACCAGCCCCTCTTTTTCGATGAGCATCGAAGGCGCATGCTCGTATCCGTAGCCGGCGTGGAGCTTCCAGGCCGCGGCCGATCGCGTGGCCGTTGCGGGGAAGACCACCACCGTATCATTCATGGTCTTGCCATAGATCCACTTCCCGTCTTCGGAGCCGCCGAGGCTCTCACGGATCGTGGCCTCATTGGTGCGCCAGCGCGTGGAACCATCGGCGAGGCTGATCGCCGATAAATAGCGGTCCGGCGCCACCACGAACACCGTGGAATCCACGATCACCGGGATGCAGGCAGCAGGAGAAAAATTGATGATCGAAGAACCGTTGTTCCATTTCCACAACAGGGCGCCGCTCTTTTTATCGAGGCAATACAGGTGTCGGTCCCAGGCGCCGAATACGATGCGGTCACCGCTGATCATCGGACGGCTCATCATCGGTCCGCCCATCACCTCCGATGCCCATTTCACCCTTCCTGTGTGCAGCTCGTAGGCCCGAAAATGATGGTCACTGCCACCGATATAAACCACGCCATTTTCGATCAGGGGGGAGCCGAGCACCGAAGCGCCGGTCTTCTGCTTCCACTTCAATTTACCCTGCTTCGCATCCAGGGCATAAACGAAACTATCCGTTGCGCCAAAAACCACGAGGTCAGCTTCAACGGCAGGAGAGGAATACACCGGCCCCCCGGCTTTATAGGTCCAGACTTTTTTGCCCGAATTTTTGTTCAGCGCTTCCACCTGGCCGAATTCGTTGCCGAAGATCAACAGTCCATTGGCCAGGGCCGGCGTGGCGATCACGTTGCCGCCCGACTGATAGGTCCAGGCAGCTTTCACGTTAAAGGAGTCATTCATCCGGAAATCCGGCCGGGGATAGGTCTTGCCCGCGGCATAATCGTGTGCGGAAATGCGCACGCCCGTCCAGTTGCGCTCGCGGCCCGAAAGGGGACGGCGCTCTACAAAACGGATCGAGTCGGCATCCACGGCCACGATGTTATAACCGCCTTCGTTCTCTTTGGCGCGCAGGTTCGAGCGGCCCATGACGGCGGGGATCTCTTCGGCCTTCACCGGCCGATTCGAGTGCCCATGACCGCAGAGCGCCAGGATGGTATTGCGCGTTTTCAGGGCATCGATCACTTCGTACCAGTTATCGAGCCCGTTGTCGAGCGGGTAGTGATTCAGGAAGATCACCGGTTCTTTTTTGCCGATCTTCTTCAGCTCTCCGTTCAACCAGTTGACCGAACCCCGGGGCACATGCCCGTCGCTCATCCGTACATACGGCCCGGAAGGACAACCGAGGAAATGGATGCCCTTGTAGGTGAAATGAAATTTGTCGCTGCCGAACGTGCGCGTGAACTCCAGCCCTCCGCTCTCGCTCCAGCCGGTATCATGGTTGCCGGGAATGATGTAATACTTGATGTGCAGGCTGTCGAGGATCTGCTTCGCCAGCTTCAGCTCCTCGTCCTTTCCCAGCTCCGTGATATCACCCGTTAGCACCACGAAGGCCAGGTCCTTCATCGCATTGATGTCCGCCACCGTCCGGCGCAGGTCCTCCTCCGCACCGCCATTTGGCGAGCCGATATGCGTATCGGAGATAAAAGCGAAACGGAACGACTGCTGCGAGAAGCAGAAAGCAGGGAGGAGGAGGGCGAGCAGGAGGAGGAAAGGGCGCATGGGACGAATTTAGGGATTTGGGAGGAAGGGATTGAGGTAATGAGGTATTTGGGGATTGTGTGATTTTGGGACTTGGTGATTTTGTGATTTGGTGATTGGTCAATTGGGTATTGGGGTATTCGGGTATTGGGGTATTGGGAGATTAAGTGATTGCCGGGCCTGAGCTTTTTAACTTTTGAATTTTGACTTTTGACTTCTTCGCCTTGGTGCACATCAAACAACTAACTTCAACTGTGCTTCACCGTTCCACCATACAACTCCTGCGGCTACACTTCTCGCTCTTTCTGCTGCCGGTCTATCTTTTTGCGCTCAGCCAGCTGCCGGTGATCGATCTGCCGCGGGCCCTGCTCGTCTTCCTGATCCTGCACCTGCTGGTCTATCCTGCAAGCAATGTCTACAACTCGTATATGGACCGCGACGAAACGCCGATCGGGGGATTGAAGGCGCCCATGCGGCCAACCCCTCAATTGCTCTACACCACCATTGTCATGGACCTCATCGCCCTGCTCCTTTCCTTTTTGCTCGGTCCCCTTTTCGCACTGGGCGTGTTGGTCTATATCGCTGCCTCGCGCG
>CBHWDR010000445.1:0-3600 GCA_966112575.1 uncultured Chitinophagales bacterium | reverse complement strand
GGAGTCGTTTCAGCTGCTCCACCTAAGCCAGCAGCTGGTGAACGTGCTCCAACACGTGCCAGAGCGTAATGGCGTCGAAGCCCCCTTCCGGAAGATGGGCGAAGGCGCTGGTTTCCTGGAGCTGCAGACCAAAAAGCGTCTCGGCCTGACGTCGGGCGCCCGGGTCGGGCTCGATCCCGGTGACTGTCCAGCCCTTCCCTTTCATTGTGTGCAGGAAAGCGCCAATGCCGGCGCCCATATCCAGCAGGGTACCGCGAGGAACGGTGCGGTTCATGACCAGCCTGGCCTTGCTCTCCAGGGTCCGTTTGCGCACCCGCTGGTAGAGCGTGTTGATCAGGCCTTTGCTGGTATTGGTATGGGAGATATAGGCATCCGACTGGTAATAAGGCCCGATCGAGCGCTCATCGGGCACATCCTGGGTAAAGCGCAGGCCGCAGTTGCGACACTCCCAGACCGGGAAGGTCTCGCCACTAACCGAATGATCTTTTATATCGACCACGTGCCGGATATGGGCGGAGGAACAGACCGGGCATTGATCGTAATGAACTTTACTCATGAGCGTGAAGGTAATGGACTAATCAACCGTCAAAAACGGAAGCTATTTTTCAAACCGGCAGCCGAAGGATCGAGCTTGCCAAGGTAAACCAGGATGATGATGGCCATCAGCGCCAGGAAGAAGAGCACCCATCCGATCACGATCATGAGGGGGCGGCGACTGCCGGACTGGTTGAGCACGGCCGATACCTGTTCGGAGCTCATATGCGTATCACCTACAAGGTGGCGATGCTGCACGTTCTCGCGGTGCACTTTCCGTGCGGGAACCGGTGCGAGGGCGGGCAGGTTCAGCGATTCGGATTCGAAGCGTACCCGCTCCCCTTCCACGGAAAGGGTGCCGAAGCCGGCCCAGCGATATGGGGCGGCCGAAAGGCTTTTCCGCAGGCGGTCGCCGAAGCTGAGGAGGTCCTCACTCCCACTGGCGGCCTGGAAGAATTGAAACTGGTGGTCGCTCACCTGTTCGCCAGAAGTGAACAAAGTGGTGAAGGTCGGCGGGGTGAACACATGATCCACCACCAGGTATTGGGGCGATGCGGGCACAAGCTCGAGGGTCCCGATCTCCGGGATGGACACTTTCTTATACAGCAGCAGGTATTGAGTCAGCAGGGGGATCAAGGTCAGTTATTGAGCGAACGAAAATACAACTCCGCCGAGGAAGTTGAAGCCATAGACCGGATATTGATTCCAGCGCTGGTATTCCTTGTTGAAAATATTGTTGAACTGTCCCCAGATCTTGATGTTCTTGTAGACACGGAACTCCAGCCCGGAGCTGAGGTCCATAGACGCGGGCAGGTTCACCCGGCCCGATTTGGTCTGCGCCAGCGGGCCATCGAAGGCATAGAGCGTAGTATTGACATAGAGGTCTTTCAACACCTGGATCCGCACATCGGTCTTCCATTCCAGGGGAAGCAGTCCCCAGGCCTTGGCGTTCTGCTTCAGCTTGAACCGGTTGAGGGAAAGATTGGAAACCACGGAGAACTTTTCTCCTACGGTGTAGCCCAGCTCACCACCTACGCTGAAGACTTTCAGCTCCGGCTCGTTCACCACTACGAAGGAGCGGCCCGAGAGGGTGTCGTTGGTGAACAGGGGCTGGTTGTTCAGGATGTTGTTGGCGGCTTTGGCACTATAGCTGAAATGATCGCCCAGCGAGCCTTTGATGCCGATATAGCGTTCCTCCACACGGGTGTTGTTGACCCGGTTGGGCTGCCAGATCCAGGGGTTGAAATTGGCGAGGTACTGGTAACCCGAATTGCGCACGTAGCCGCTCCACCCGAACTGGAAGGAGAACTGATTATCCTTGGTCTTGAACTCCGTAACCACGTTGGGGAAGAGCTTGAAGTCGCCATTGTCCCAGGACGGGCGGATCCCCATCTGCACATTCACGTTGGGTTTCTTAAAGAGCAGCGACGGAGCCACGGACACGTAGTTGTTGCTCATCGATGTGCCGCCACTGGGTTTGTACTTGCTGATGTTGGCGGTAAGGGCCAGGTCAACGGCAAAGACCTCTCCCAGGGTTTTCTGGAGGGGCAGGTGGAAATAGGAAATGCTTTCGCGTGCGCCGATCTCCGACTCGCGGAAGGTCTCCAATCGCAGTTCCGGAGCGAAGGAAAGACCAAATTCGGTTTTGTTGATATTATGGAAACCCAGCCGGGCTTTCCAGGCCTGGTAGTTCACGGCGATGGAGTCGTTTGCATCTTTATTCGCCGGGTAGTAGCCGCCGTAGCGGTTGTGGTCATCCAGCTGACCGGTGAGGCGAGCGTTGAATTCGAGGTTCTTCTGGTTGCGCAGGAAGGCATTCACGGAGGCCAGGTTGGAGCTGTAATCCTGGAAACGGATCTTGCCCTGCGAAGAATTATGCTTCACATGCACATTCACGCCACTGGTCTTTCCATCGGAGAAGGCGAGGCCGGCCTGGATAAAGGGCGATTTCAGGTTGCCATAACCCACCTTCAGATAGCGGTCGCTGTTCCACTGCGTGCCGGTGTCGGACTGCAGGGCCAGAGGCTTGAGGGAGCCGGGCTGAAAGGCAAAATTCAGATTCTGGTTGGGAAGCGAATAGGTCAGCCGGGGGCGATTGGTATCGGCCGTGGGCGGTGTGGGGTTAAAGTTGATCTTCGCGGCATCTTTCAGCGTTGGCTGGAAGGTGGCCGTGATGTTGATCTCTTTCTTGCCCGAAGTATCGCGTTGGGCCTGCGCCGTGGAAGCGAACAGGGTCAAAACAAGTATGGGGAATGCTCTCATGATTCTTTGCTTGGGTTGGTGGATTCGTTAACCTTCTACTTTGCTGCTCTTGCTTTCTTCGGCTACGACGAGGTCGAGCTTCGTTTTTGCTTCGGCTTTCAGTTCGGCATTCAGGCTGTTGTCGTACACGCTCTGGAAGGTGGCTTTCGCATTGAAATAATCCTTCTGCCGGAAGTAAACATCACCGAGCAGGATGTAGGCCTTGGTAACCCACCAGTCGTAGGAGCCGGACTTGTTGATCACCTCAAAACCTGCCTTCTCGGCTTCTGCCAGTTTACCGGTGAGCAGCCAGGTATTCGCGATCTCGTAGCGGGCTTCGGCCGCGAGGGCAGCCTTGTTCACCGCCACTACCTGTTTGAAGGAATTGATGGCCACATCGTACTGTCCGCCGATCTGGGCAGATTTGCCGATGGCCATGTTGGCCAGCGCCTTATCGTCGGCGCTGCTGCTCTTCTGTGCGATCAGGTCGCGGGCATTGGCTACGGCATCATTCCATTTCTGCTGCTGGTACTGGCTGCGCAATAATCCACGCATGGCTTCGAGGCGGTTCTCCTGCCCTGCCGTGATCTGCTTCAGCTGGGCATAGAAGCGCTCGGCGGCGGCGTACTCCTTCAGCTCGAAGAAATTGATGCGGGCAGCGGCCAGTACGGAACGTTCGGCAAAAGTGTTGGGTGCGCGCTCCGCTACAACGGAATAATGCGTAAGCGCATTGGGCCAGTCTTTCCGGGCCTGGAAGATCTCGGCGCGGTAGAAGTTGGCTTCCGTTGCATAGGCGCCGTTCGCAAACCGCTGCAGGTAATTGCC
>CBHWDR010000444.1:0-3614 GCA_966112575.1 uncultured Chitinophagales bacterium | reverse complement strand
CTACCGAAGAGCTCAAACGGGTGATGGCTTACCGTGCGGCCGCCCTAAAGAAATTCGGGATGAACAGCATCCGGGAGGGCCAGCCTCTTGCTTTGCTGGAAGACCTGCTCGTGCCGGTATATTTCGCTCACCGCTACCAGGCCGAAGCGGCGGCGAAGCTCGTCGGCGGCATGGACTATCGTTATGCGGTGAAAGGTGATGGGCGCATGATCACGCAGGCAGTCCCGAAGAAAGAACAGGTGGCGGCGCTGAATGCCCTCATCGACTGCCTCGACCCTTCCGCGCTCGCTGTTTCGCAGGAGATCGCCCGGCTCATTCCGCCCCGGCCTTCCGGCTATGATTTCACCCGGGAGCTGTTCAACAAGCGCACCGGCCTCGCTTTTGACATGCTGGCGCCTGCCGAAGCCGCGGCCGACTTCCCCCTCTCCTTCCTCTTCCATCCCGAGCGCCTCAACCGCCTCACCGAATACGAACAAGCGAACGGCGGACTGGGCACGGTGGAAATGATCGAGACCCTCGTGCAGAAGACCTGGAAAGCCCCTCGTCGCAAAGGCATGGAAGGCCTTATCCAGCTGCAGACCGAGCAGATCCTCCTGAATTATTTGCTTGCCGCTTCTGTGGATGAACGCAATTCCTATCCGACGCGCGTCATCATCACCAAAGAACTGATGGACCTGAAAACCTGGATGGAAGAGATGAAGACCTCGTTCAAGGATTCTGCTTACGCCGGACACCTGCAGCTGGCCCTCAACCGCATGAAGGAACCCGAAAAAGCAAAGCCGGCGCAGTTCCCTGCCCTGCCGCCAGGAGCACCGATCGGGTGTGAGGAGTGAGGAAAATAGACCAGCATGCTAACGACCCGCCAGGTCCTCTACCGAACGCTGAAGCTTCTGCTCATCCTGTATGTGCTGATTTGCATCGTGCTCTACTTTTTCCAGGAAAAGCTGATTTTTTTTCCCGAGCAATTGAACAAGGACCATCGCTTCCGTTTCGCGCAGCCTTTCGAAGAACTAACGATAAACACGGCTGATGGCAGCAAACTGAATGGGCTGCTTTTCACCGCTGATCGTTCGAAGGGACTGATCTTCTACCTACATGGCAATGCCGGCTCACTGGAGAATTGGGGTAAGGTCGCGAGCCGCTATACCGATCTGCATTACAACGTCTTCCTGCTCGACTACCCGGGCTATGGCAAGAGCGAGGGAAGGATCAAGAGCAGAGATCAGCTTTTCCGGGCGATACAGTCGGCTTATGACACGATCCGCCGTCGCTTTCACGAAGACAGGATCGTAGTCCTGGGCTATTCACTCGGAACCGGTCCGGCTGCTTAACTGGCCGCCAACAACCAACCGCGGCTGCTCATTCTCCAGGCACCTTATTACAGCATGACCGACATGATGCGGCACCGGTTTCCGATTATCCCGACCTTTCTTCTGAAATATAAAATTCAAACACACGAATACCTTCGCAATTGCCGATCGCCGGTTGTGATCTTTCACGGAAATGAGGACGAGGTCATTTATTACGGCTCCTCGCTTAAACTGCAACAGGAAATGAAAAAAGGAGATACCCTGATCACGCTCCCAAGCCAGGGACATAATGGGATAACCGACAACCCGGACTACGCAGCATCGATTCGAACCCTGCTGCAATAAAGTTCACGAGGTTGTTCTAGACACGTCCAGAACCTCCAACCGCCACGAGCATCTTCTAAATTCAGCGTCTTCCCGCCTTCGCAGTAAAAAAGGCCACCATAAGGTGGCCATCAGCGCAATCATATAAATCCCTTAATCTGCGATCAGTTTATCCGGTGTGATCGGCAGCTCCCGGATGCGCTTCCCCGTTGCATGGTAGACTGCATTCGCCACCGCGGCAGCAAAACCGATGAGGGCGATCTCGCCCATGCCCTTCGCACCGATCGGGTTCAGGATGGGATCAGGTTGATTCACAAATATGGTCTGGATATGCGGCACATCGGCGTGCACCGGCACATGGTAGTCGGCGAAGTTATTATTCACCCATTGGCCATAGCGGTGATCGATGAAGCCCTCTTCGGTCAGGGCCATGCCAATGCCCCCAACCACGCCGCCGATCATCTGCGATGCGGCGGTCTTTTCCGAGATGATCTTGCCGGAATCGGCTACGGTCACCACGTCGGCCACGCGCACCACGCCGGTAAGCGGGTGCACTTTCACTTTTACATAATGCACCGACCAGGAGAGCGCCACATAATTGCGCATCTGCTCGTTGCCTTTCGACTCCTGCACCGCTTCAATGCTGGGCACACGGGCCGTGCGGAAGACCTCGGCGTAGGAAACAAATTTGTTTGGCTCCGATTTCAGGGCGATGCCCTTCTCGCTGAATTGCAGCCCTTCCGCGCCCATATGCTCAAACCCGCCCTTCATCAGGTTGGCAGCCTGCGCGACTTTGGTTTGCAGCGCGAGGCAGACATCGTGCACTGCAGAGCCAAGCGTTGAGGTGGTCGTGGAGCCGCCCTGCGTAGGTCCGGGCGGATACGATGAATCGCCGAGCTCGAAGCGCACCTTGCTCTCCGGCAGGTTCATCGCCTGGGCCGCGATCCGCGTCATGGCCGTAGCTGTGCCCGGGCCGGAATCGGCCACGGCACTCTGCACCAGCAGGCTGCCATCGGGCATTAGCCGGGCAAGGGCGCGTGCGTTGCCGCGTGAGGCGTTGAACACACCGCTGGCCATGCCATAACCAACGAGCCAACCCTCTTCCTGCATGGAGCGCGGCTGCGGGTTGCGCTTCGACCAACCGATCTTCTCGGCGCCAAGCGCATAGGCCTCTTTCAGGAATTTACTGGTATAGGGTTTATTGCGTTCCGGATCCGTATCGGCATGGTTGATCACCCGCAACTGCACGGGATCGATCTTCAGTTGATAGGCCAGTTCATCCAGCGCACATTCGAGTGCGATGGCGCCCGTGGCTTCACCAGGTCCCCGCATCCAGGTGGGCGTGCTGATGTTCAGCGGGTAGACCTTGTACACGGTCTCTACGTTCGGACAGGCATACATGAACCGCGACATGTTCACCGTTCCTTCCGTGAACTCTTCATACATTGAAGTATGCGAAGCCGCTTCGTGGCGGATGCCAACGAGCTTTCCGTCGGGCGTAGCGCCTACAGCGAATTGCATCTTCGTCAGCGGCCGGAAGCCCACATGGGTGAACATCTGCTGACGCGTAAGCACGAGCTTCAGCGGCCGGTTGAATTTCTTCGCACCGATCAGCGCCGCGATCTCGTGGGGCCAGGTACGCAGGGCAGAGCCGAAGCCTCCACCCACGAACTGCGCGTTCACCTGCACATTTTCTTCC
The DNA here is from genome assembly GCA_966112575.1 of uncultured Chitinophagales bacterium. Lineage (GTDB taxonomy): Bacteria > Bacteroidota > Bacteroidia > Chitinophagales > Chitinophagaceae > Flavisolibacter. The sequence continues at coordinate 281 of CBHWDR010000444.1, read as the reverse complement.
TTCAGCTTGAAGGCATTGAGAATGCTGCGCTGAGTGGACTTCACGCCCTGGGTTTTGTCCCAGACCGTGACCTTATCCTCACCTTCCCACTTCACCGTGATCGCATGCAACTCCATCGGGTTGTGCACTTCAAGCGGCACCACGTATTCGGCTTCCAGCTTCACCGGAGCGCCTTTCCAGGCGCCGGCCTCGCCGCGCAGGTACTTGGTATAGCGTGCGCCTTCCAGGGCCTTGCCCTCCTTAACGGCCTTATCGAGGTGGGTACTGTGACCGGGTTTTTC
>CBHWDR010000443.1:0-3618 GCA_966112575.1 uncultured Chitinophagales bacterium | reverse complement strand
ACCGTTGTAGAACATGGCATTCTTCTTCTTCAGCAGCCACCAGGGCGGCGTGTCGGTGGGGATGAGCTCCTGGGGCAATTCCAGCGTCGCCTCATCCGTCCAGCGGAAACTGGCCGGGTCGCGATGGGCCACCAGCACGGCAGCCAGGCGGTCGGCAACGTTAACGCCTTTCGTGGGCGCCGTAATATAGGGCAGGATGCGCCGGCTGACACGGATGAAAGATTCCGCGGCCTCGAACTGCTTCGGTGCATTCATCTTCAGGATCTTCTCCATCAGGTCGAAATTCGAAGCGGTGAGCCTGGGATTGGGCGAGAAGTCGGCCAGTGAATTGCCCAGTCCCACCACCAGCTTGCCTTCGAAAACCTGTGCATGGCATTGCAGGCAATTGGGCGCCACGATGGGCTCGCCATTATTCGCTTTGACGACCGTGTATTCATGCGAAACCGTCCGGTTGGCCCCGGTCCGTTGGAGGTAGTTCGTTTTCGAAGGTCCGCCCATGCCCATGAGGAATACATTGTAGGGAAGCCCGCCGCGCACATAGTCGCCCGTCACCAGGTAATCGCGCCCTTTGGCCGCATCGCCCCCCAGCCGCTGTTTCGATGGCGGGATGGGCACCGGCTTATCCTCGTTGCGGCAGGCGATGAACGCCGACCCGCCGACCAGGGCGATGAGAAGCGATAGCATTACTATTTTTTTCATGATTGATTTGTATTGAGTTGTTGTTGGTCGGAGACCAACAACGGTGTCTGCGCCTATAAGACATGATCGGCACGTGCGCCAATAAGCAAATTAGCTCATTCTCGAATTAGCTAATTTTCGAATTCTCGAATTACTTTCCGTACAGCTCCAGCATCTCCTTCAGGTCCTGCAGGGTGTTGATCTCATCCGGCTTCTTGTCTTGCCGCCAGCGGGCGATGCGCGGGAAGCGCAGGGCCACGCCTGATTTGTGCCGGTTGGAAGCCGCGATGCCTTCGAAAGCGATCTCGAAGACGAGCTCGGGCTTTACCGTTCGGACCGGTCCGAACTTTTCGATCGAGTTGCGCTTCACGAACGCGTCAACCTGCGCGAACTCTTTATCGGTTAGCCCCGAATAAGCTTTCGTAAAGGCAATGAGCTTGTCTCCATCCTTTACCGCAAACGTATAATCCGTGTACAGATTGCTCCTTCTTCCGGCGCCTTTCTGCGCATAGATCATCACCGCATCGATGGTGAGTGGATCGATCTTCCACTTCCACCAGTCGCCCCGCTTGCGGCCGACTTGATAGGTAGATGCTTTCTTTTTAAGCATGAATCCTTCGGCGCCCATCTCGCGGGAGTCGGCGCGCAGCTGCGCCAGTTGCGCCCAGCTATCAAAGTCCACGACGGGTGAAAGCAGGATCGTAGGCTGGTTGAAGCCGGCTACCAACTCCTCCAGCTTTGCACGCCGTTCTTCCAGGGGCCGGTCGCGCCAGTCCTGCCCTTCGTATTCCAGCAGGTCATAAGCGAAGAAGGCGATGGGCGCTTCCTGCAATTGTTTCTTCGTGACGTTCTTCCGCCCGATCCGGGTCTGCAGCAACGCAAAAGGCAGGGGTTTCTCATCCACGCAGGGGATGATCTCGCCATCGATAGCAATGCCATCGGGCAGTACGTCGCGGAGCGTGGCATATTCCGGGAATTTATCGGTCATCAGCTCTTCTCCGCGGCTCCAGACAAAGAGCTCGCCGTTCCGCTTGATCACCTGTCCGCGGATGCCATCCCATTTCCATTCGGCCTGCCATTGTCCCGGCTCTCCCAGGGCTGCGAGCTCCGGCTCTTCGATGGCGTAGGCGAGATAGAAGGGGTAGGGCTTCGACCAGTCGGTGCTCATCGCCTCTGCGCTCAGCAGCTCGTCAAAGGAGATGGTCGAAGGGTCCCAGTTGCCCGAGATGCGATGCGCGATCACCGAAGGCTCGAGCTTCACCGACCGGGCCAGCGCGTTCACCATCAGCTTCTGCGATACACCGATGCGGAAGCCGCCGGTAATGAGCTTGTTGAACACGAAGCGTTCGGCATGGCTCATATCCCGCCAGGAATCCAGGATGAAGTATTTGCGCGCCTCTTCGCTTTGTTTCTCCAGGGTCTTCAGCTGCTCGATGTAATAATGCAGGGGCTCGGGGTTTTCCGGCAGCGTCGTGCTCTCGGGCAGGAGCAGCGCGATGGTCTCGGCGAGGTCGCCCACGGTATGATAGGATTCCTCGAAGAGCCAGAAGGGCAGTCCCGCCAGGTCCACGCAATAGGAAGCCAGCTGGGTCGAGTTCACGGCCCGCTTCGGTCGTCGGCCGCTGAAGATGGCGATCACCCAGACCTTGTCCTTGTCATCCGCATGCGCGAAATAATCGACCAGCGCATCCAGCTTGTCGTTGGTCTTCGTAGAGGAACCCAGTTGCATTACCAGTTCGGCGAAAGCACGCATCGTTTTAAAGCAAATTTTGGGATTTGGGGATTTAGTGATTTGTTGATTGAAGCAATCCAGAAATCACCAAATCCAAAAATCAAGAAATCGAATCCAAGTCCGACAATTGTGTTTCTTCTTCATCATTGCCATATTCCGTCTTCACCTCCTTCCCCTCGATCCCGTTTTCCGTGAGGTAGCGGGAGAACGCGGCCTGGAAGCCGTGGGTGGCATACACGCATTCGGCTTCGGTAGCCTTGCAGGCTTCGAGGAGACCCGGCCAGTCGGCATGATCGGAGAGGATGAAGCCTGCATCGGCATTCTTCCGCCGCACATTGCCCCGCACCTGCATCCAGCCCGAGCAGATGCCCACCGCATAGGGCGCGAAGCGCCGAATCCAGGGCGAGCCTTCGGCGCTGGAGGGTGCGATCACCACCGCGCCTTTCAGCGCTTCCCTGGGCGTTTCCGGCGTCACCCGCTCCACCTCGGGCAGCTTCCAGCCGGCATGTACCAGGGCCATGTGCATATTGTACACGGCCCCATGCACGAAGATCTTGTCCGTCACCTCCGAGAGGGGCTGCAGCAGCCGCTGGGCCTTGCCCAGGCTGTAGGCGATGAGCACCGAGCTCTTACCGGCTGCCTGGTTGCCGCGCACCCAGCTTTGGATGCCTTCATAGATCTCCGACTGGGGTTTCCATTTGTAGATGGGCAATCCGAACGTGGACTCGGTGATGAAGGAATGGCATTTGACCGGCTCGAACTCGCCGCTGAGGCCATCGTTCTCCAACTTGTAGTCGCCGCTGACCACCCAGATCTCGCCACCCTGCTCCACCCGGATCTGCGAAGAGCCGATGATATGGCCGGCCGGGTGCAGGCTGACGCGTACCCCGTTAATATTCACGGGCTCGCCCCAGCCCACGGACTGGTAATCGTTTGGTCCTAACCGTTGTTGCAACAGCGGTTCGGTATCGCGGTGACAGAGGTATTTCCGGCTGCCCCACCGCGCATGATCCGAATGGGCATGCGTGATCAGGGCCCGGTCCACGGGTTTCCAGGGGTCGATGTAAAAATCCCCTGACCGGCAGTACAGTCCCCGGTCGGTGAATTCGATCAATGCCATACCCTTACTACACAAGAATTGGACCTTTGGTTGAGCGGAAAGCTGTAGGCTGTTAGCCGCTAGCCCCTGGCCACTGGCCAACAACCAA
>CBHWDR010000442.1:0-3621 GCA_966112575.1 uncultured Chitinophagales bacterium | reverse complement strand
GTGCATGGGCTGGTGAAAAGAAACCACCCGGGCGCCTGCGGCCAGGGCTTCAAGACAGACCGTACTGAAGCCCTCGTATGCGGAAGAATGAAGAAGGATCCTCGAACGAAGCATCAACTGCTGCACCGCGGGGTTGGGGATCTCGCCCATGAGGTGAACACAGTCCTCCAGTCCGAGCTGTTGCACCTGCTGCCGGAGCCGGGGCTCTTCGGGGCCAGAGCCGCAAAGCATGGCCTGCAAGCTTATGCCGTCGGTACGCAGCCGGTGGACCACCTGGAGGAAGAGGTCGAACTGCTTCAGGGGAATCAGCGAGCCCACACCCAGCAGGTCGATCGCCCGGTGTTGCGACAGGTCCTTCCTGCCGGCTTCCACGGCGTTTGGAAATACCTGCGCCGGTCGGTATCCATAATTCTTTTCGAAGAGATCAGCCTGTGCATCACTGATGGCCACCAGGCGCGATGCGGGTATGGGATGGGAGGCCACATACCGGTTGCCTGCGCGCGCATCCTGTCCGCGCATCCAGCAAATATGCCGGATGCCATAGCGACTGGCGGCTGATTCTGCGCGTGCGGCGCATTCATCATACCAAAAACTGAGCAGGGTGGCCGGCGGCCCGCTGACGAGCGCACGCAGTTTGCGGCGAAGACGGAACCAGGTCCATCGGCGATACAGCCCGCTTCGATTACGTCCGCCAAAGGCGAACACGGGTATGCCCTCCCAATTGTAGTTGCCCGAACGAAAGGGATAGTGCAGGGCCAGGACGATCAGCTCCACGTCGGGCAGTTGATCGCGCAGGCCGCGCAGCAGGCGCTGTTCGGCAGGCAGGCAATTGGTTTCGGCCTCATGCTCCGGGAAACCCGGGATCAGGATGATGAGGCGTTGCTTCATGGACGCCGGCTGCGTTGTACAAGTGTTTGAAAAAGGATGCGGAGGTCGAGCCAGGCCGACCAGCTGCGGACATAGCGATGATCAAGGGCCACGCGCTCTTCCATCTCCTTCGCATGAAGCAGCTGTCCGAAATGTCCGGAAGCCTGGGCAAGTCCGGTGAGGCCGGGCTTTACGATATGCCGCAGGTGATAATGCGGGATCAGGTGTTCGTACCGGGCATGGTCGCTGAGCATATAGGGCCTGGGGCCCACGAGCGACATTTCGCCCCGGAGCACATTGAACAGCTGGGGCAATTCATCCAGATGCGTCCGGCGCAGCCAGGTACCCGCTCCGGTAATCCGCGGGTCAGCTTCATATGCGGGCGTGGCGTCGGCTTCGGCATTCACCACCATGGTGCGAAACTTCCAGCAGGTAAAGGGCTTGTTTCCCCGCATCAGTCGGCGTTGCCGAAAGAAGACCGGACCCGGTGAGTCGAGCCGGATGAACAGGGCAATAAACGGAAGGAGGAGCAGAAAGGGAGGCAGGAGCATCACCGTCAGGATCAGGTCCACCGCACGCTTGAGGATGCGGTTGGCCGGCTTCTGCAGGGGTAGTGCCATCTTCACGCGAAGGGCCGGCACGGTCTCCTGCACCACTTCCAGGTGGTCGGCTTTTTTCAGCGGATGATCGAGAAGGACGGTGGAAGGCTTCATGTATCCATTCGGGTTAGACCGATTAAAATGGATACGTAGCGCCGCTGCGATTGGTTGCCGCCCGCTTCTTAAAATAGCGTTCGCGTAATGCCCACATGCAGGCCTGCCGAAGTAAGCGGCAGCTTGCCATAACCCATCTTGCCGATGGGCAATTTGATATAGGGCTCCACCCGCAAGTCGCCTATGCGGCCCAGCTGGCGGGTATATCCCCCGGTAAGGCCGATCACGGAGAACAGGTTCCGGGAAGCATTGCTGTAGGTCCGCCGGTAGGTATGCGTATATCCTGTTTGATAGTAATAATAATCGTAGGCATATTTCTCCTGCTTCATGATGTAGGAGGAGATGCCGGCCGTAGCAAAGAAGGAGGAACGCGGCCGGGCCGTGAACGTGTAGCGCACATTGAGCGGGATCTCGTACATGGTGCATACGCCCCGCACATCGGTAAGCTTCGCATTTGGCGGCGTGTAGATGTTCTTGTTGCCCACGTATTCGCCATCGCTGTAGTAGGATTTTCGGTCGCGGTAAATCCCAGACTCCAGGCTCCAGCGCTTGCCGAAGGAATAGCCGAGCAGCAACCCGTACGAGAAACCGGCTTCTTCGATCTTCTGCAGCCGAACCGTCGTTACGTCCCCACTCAGGATCAGGCCCGCATAGAACTGCTTTCTGCGTGCCGGATCTTCCTTCCTGAAAAGGGGTTCGTCCTTGCTGAAGTCCCCCGGGCGAGGCGTCGGAAACAGGGGCCGAAGCGTGAATGCAGTGCGGGTACGCGGATCGAGGTGCTGCAACCGGTCTGTAAAAGGATCTGCGCTTTCATTAAAATCGCCCACACTAACGCCCTTCTCTTCGCCGATGCCCCCGCCGTTGACGCGGGCCCGCTGGCCTTTCGCCCCGGCGCTCTGGCTGCCATTGGCGCCGGATGTTTTCACCGTTGCAGAACCAATGGAGGCCGTTCCTTTTTTGGCAGACAGGAGATTGGTATTGGTTTGCGCGGTTGTTGGGCCGGCACTTGCTGCCTGCACCGTAGATGCATTTGCGGATGCTTGCGGAGCAGCGGCAGGATCTGTTGAAAGGCCGGAAGCCGGCCCCGTGGTGGTGCGGGCTTGGGTTGTATTCGTTTCCGGGGCCGCGGGAATAGCGGCTGCGTCGGCTTTCGCAATGGCCGGGTCCTGGGCGCGATCGGTGCCGCCCAGCGGATAGTAGTGGTTACAAATAAACGAGAAGGGGATCAGCAGCAGGAGCCAGAGCAGGTGACGGCGATCCTTCTTACGCACCGGTTCCGGTGGAGGTGCTTCGGCTAGTTTAGCGGCAACCTTCTCCCAGTCACTCCCACCCGTATCCAGCGGATAATTCTCCGCGGCACGCCGGAACAGCTCATCCATGTCGTCATTTACATATTGCATACACCTACAATCTCGTCGTTGTTTTTAATGATCTTCTGAAGCAACACGCGCGCTTTGGAAAGGTTCGATTTCGATGTACCCACGGAAATGCCCAGGCGATTGGCGATCTCCTGGTGGGTGAATCCGTCGATGACATAGAGGTTGAACACGGTCCGGTACGAAGGCGGCAGCTTCTTGATCTCTTTCACCAATTCCTTGTACAGCAATACCTGGTCGGAAGCCGCGCTCCGGTCTTCCTGTTGCCAGATATGATCGGCCAGGTCGCCGATCTCGGGAAGGAAATTATTCTTGCGCAGGTGGTCGATGGCTGTGTTGATCATGATCATGCGCATCCACCCCATCAGGATCATCTCCAGGTGCTCCGGGTCGCGGTACTCGAAACGCGCAAAATTGCGGAAGATCTTTACAAAGCCGTCATTCACCACATCCACCGCTTTGTCATAGCGGTAGATGTACCGGAATACGGTCTTGAGACAGTATCCATAATACTTCTCATAGACCCATTTCTGGTCGCGCTGGCTGCCCTGAATGCAGCCCGTGATGATGTGTTGCAGTGCTTCCAAATCGGCTTTGATGCAGGTAAATACGAAACCTCCCGGCAAGGGTTGCCTCGTGCCCCGGCTAAATCTACGCAACTGCCC
>CBHWDR010000441.1:0-3689 GCA_966112575.1 uncultured Chitinophagales bacterium | reverse complement strand
GAGCTGGGAAGGAAAGCAGGGCGAGGGTATTATGAATATTGAATATCGAATTTCGAATAAAGAACAAGGAATAAAGAGGGAGGGAGTGGTTAGGTAATAAGGAATTAGGGTATTGGGTATTGAGGTATTATGGTATTGAGGAATTGGGAGGGAGGCGATGTAGGGAAGATGGGGTTTAGTGAATGCCAGGTCAGGTTAGTAACCAGTTATTCCGATCCGCGTAAATCCGTTCTATTTCTTTGATCCGTGTTCTTTCTCTAAAGTGTTCTTTCTCTCGCCCGTTCGTTCTCTCAGATCCGAGTCCTACTTTCGCAGCCAATGATCTTCGTTACGGGCGGCACCGGCTTTCTCGGCGCATACATCATCCAGAACCTGGTCCGGAAAGGACAGCAGGTGCGTGCGCTCCGCCGTTCGGATCAGCTGCCTTTTTTCCTCCCCGCTAACCTCGCCGCGCAAGTGGAATGGATCGAAGGCGATGTATTCGATGTTGTGGCACTACAGGAAGGCATGACCGGCGCCGATGCCGTGGTGCATTCCGCTGCCGTCGTTTCTTTTCATGGCGCTGAACGGCACCAGATGTACCGGGTGAACATCGAAGGAACAGCCAACGTCGTGAATGCGGCCCTCGATTGCGGGGTGCGCCGTTTCCTCCACGTAAGTTCGGTAGCTGCGCTCGGCCGCACCGCGAAGGAAGAATTGGTTACCGAGGAAAAGAAATGGGCCACCAGCGCCACCAACACGCACTATGCGATCTCGAAGCACCATGCCGAGGTAGAGGTCTGGCGCGGTTTCGCAGAAGGCCTCGAAGGCGTCATCATCAATCCGAGCACCATCCTGGGCTTTGGCAACTGGCACCAGTCGAGCTGCGCCATATTCCGCAATGCCTACCGCGAATTTCCCTGGTATACAAAAGGTATCAATGGCTTCGTGGGCGTGGAAGACGTGGCCGAAGCAGCTGTACAACTCCTGCTTTCCGATATCCGCGAACGCCGCTTCATCGTCAATGGCGACAACTGGTCCTTCCAGCAGTTGTTCAACACCATGGCCGCCGGCTTTCATAAAAAGCCACCACATCGCGAAGCCACCCCCTTTCTCGGCCAGGCCGCCTGGCGCCTCGAGAAACTCAAAGCCCTGTTCAGCGGACGCAAGCCCCTGCTCACCCGCGAAACCGCCAAGGTAGCCCAGAGCCGCACGCGTTTCGATAACCAGGCCCTCCTCGCCGCCCTGCCCGGATTTCGGTACACGCCCCTGGAAACGGTGATCAAAGATGCCTGCGCCCGCTATGAAGAGGCACTAAAACAGGGGCTGATCGCGTTGTAGGGGAAGACACCGGTCCTTGACCAGAAAAGCTATCTTTATACCGCTATGAAAAAAACCACCCTCGCGCTCCTTTCCCTGTTCAGCACCCTGTTCAGCTTTGCGCAATTCACCCTCAATGGCAAAGTAGTGGATGCCGAAAGCAAGGAGCCCCTGCCCGCAGCCTCGGTATTCGCGCAGAACACCACGAAAGGCACTACCACGGATAAGGATGGCCTCTTCCACCTCTACCTCGATAAAGGCGGTTATGAACTGATCGTTTCTTTTTCCGGCTATACCAGCAAAACCATCAACGTGCAGACCGCACCCACGGCCGACCTGGTGATCGAGCTGCAGAAGGCCGACAACAGCATGAGTGAAGTGGTGATCAAAAGCAGCAACGAGGTGCCCGATGGCTGGGAGAAGTACGGCGATCTCTTCCTTCGGCATTTTATCGGTGCATCGGTTTTTGCCGACAGCTGCACCCTCCTCAACCCGCAGGCCGTTAAGTTTCTTTATTACAAGCGCAACGACCGGGTGAAAGTGCTGGCTTCCGAGCCCCTGCAGATCAGCAACCGGGCCCTGGGCTACCAGCTGCGTTTCGACCTGGATTCTTTTGTCTACTTCCAGGGGAGCCATGTCAACTCCTACCGTGGCCGATGCTTCTATACCGAAATGGAAGGCGACGATTCGATGAAGGCCGTCTGGACCACCAACCGCAAGCTTGCCTACGAGGGATCGAGGCTGCACTTTCTTCGCAGCTATTTCGACAGCACCCTGAGCAAGGAAGGCTTCACGGTGGCCCTGCCCTACAAGAACGAGCCCAACCGTTTTGGCATGATCCGCAATCCTTATGATACCAGCTATTATTACTACAACGACTCCACTGCAGAAGCGGAGCTCTTCTTTCCCCAGCGCGCCGCGGTGACCTACCAGAAAAAAGCCCCCGATCCGCGTTACCTCGAGCAGATGAAGTTCCCCGCCACCATTGACGTGCAGACGACTTATATCCTGCTGCGCGATGGCATCATTATCAAGCCCAATGGCTTCTTCTTCGACCAGTCGAGCTGGACCAACCAGGGCTACTGGAGCTGGAAAAACCTGGCGGATCAACTTCCTTACGACTATGAGCCCGGCAAATAGCGGCGGGCTCGGGGTTTATCAGCAGGCCTTCACCGACAAAATCACTTAGATCAGCTAAACTCCTGTACTACACGGCGTTGGGCTTCGCATCTTTGCGCAGTCTAAACCACCGTCATGTTCCGTCAGCTTTTCTCTTCACACTCCCTCAGCAGCCTTATCCGCGTGATCGCCGTGGTGATCATGCTCTTCGTGGTCGTTTCGATTTTCAATAGTTAAGAAGCGGACGATCCGGATCAGGACCGTGTTTCGATTTGATTGGGGCGAACCGCCCGCTTCCCCGCATTGACGTTTCCGTTCACCGAATCGTTGGGTACCTCCGTTCCTGTCCCTCTTCATTCCTTGTTCCTTGTTCTTTATTCTTCATTCCTCCGGCCCGGCCCTAGCTTTGCAGTTCACCAGAAAACCGATTATGGAAATAAGAACCTTAGGCCGGTCCGAACTACAGACCGTACCCTTTGTGCTCGGGGGGAATGTCTTCGGCTGGACGATCGACCAGGTCCGGTCCTTCGAGATCCTGGATGCCTTCCTGGGACAGGGAGGAACGATGGTGGATACCGCCGACATCTATTCCAACTGGAAAGAGGGGAATAAAGGGGGCGAGTCGGAAACCATCATCGGCAACTTGCTGAAGAAGCGGGGCTGCCGGAACGAAGTCTTGATCGCCACCAAGTGCGGCGGTGATATGGGCGAGGGCCGGAACCTGCGGAAAGACTACATCATCCGCGCCGCGGAAAACTCGCTTCGCCGCCTGCAGACCGACCATATCGACCTGTACCAGTCGCACTACGACGACCCGGCAACGCCCCTTGAAGAAACGCTGTCCGCCTACGAGGAGCTGATCCGCTCGGGTAAGGTGCGGTATATCGGCGCCTCCAACTACCCGCCTGCGCGCCTCGAAGAAGCCCTGCAACGGAGCGGGAAAAACCTGCCCCGCTATGAGAGCCTCCAGCCCCGCTACAACCTCTACGACCGCGAAGAGTTTGAACGCGACTACCAGCAGCTCTGCCTTGATCAGCAGGTGGGCGTGATTCCCTACTACGGGTTGGCAAGCGGCTTCCTTACCGGGAAGTATCGCTCGGAAGCCGACCTGACGAAGAGCGCCCGCGGCGGCGGCATGAGCAAATATCTCAACGACCGCGGCCGGAGGATCCTGGCGGCGCTCGAACATGTCGCCTACAGGCAGAATGCGCTGTTGGCCGAAGTCGCGCTGCTCAGGCCCGGCCTCAGCCCCGAGCGCATCCGCGTCCCCG
>CBHWDR010000440.1:0-3705 GCA_966112575.1 uncultured Chitinophagales bacterium | reverse complement strand
CTATACTTCGCGCATCGGTCTGGGTATCGGTGCCCGTTATAACCTCGGCCTGACGAACACGCTGGATGATGGCGGTGGCAACAACAGCGCGAATGATGGCGCTGAGCTCAAGAATAAGGTGGTTCAGATCGGCCTGTTTTGGAATTTCGGTGCAGGTAAATAACGACCGGATTCATAAACGAAGTGAAAGCCACGCGCAAGCGTGGCTTTTTCTATGGAAAGAAAAACCGGTCCGCCCTATTTTTACAAAAACAATCTTTTTGAAATCCATCCTCCACCAGCAACATATCGATCTCACCATCAAGCGGCTCGCCCACCAGATCATCGAGAACCACCCGCAGATGGAGCGAACCGCGCTGATCGGCATCCAGCCCCGGGGCATTTTCCTTTCCGACCGGATCGTGAAAGAACTTACACCCCTGGTAGCCCCCGCCCAACTGACCTATGGAAAGATGGACATCACCTTTTACCGGGATGACCTGCACAAAGAGTTGCATGTGCCCAACCAGACCAACATTCGCTTTTCGATCGAAGGAAAGAAGGTGGTGCTCATCGATGACGTCTTGTACACCGGCAGGACGATCCGTGCCGCGCTTGATGCGCTGATGGATTTTGGCCGGCCGGAAAAAGTGGAGCTGTTGGTACTCATTGATCGCCGCTATAGCCGGGAACTCCCCATCCAGCCCGACTATGTGGGCCGGTCTATTGATTCGATCGTCACCCAAAAGGTGAAAGTGCTCTGGCAGGAACGCGATGGCCGCGACGAAGTGCTGCTGCTCGATTAGGCGCGCATGCCCGTTCAAATTCTTCAACCTTCCTATATTTGACCTTTAATGAGGCTTTCCACCCGACATCTGCTTGGAATAAAAGATCTTACCGCCACCGACATTTCCCTGATTCTGGATACCGCCCGGGAGTTCAAGGAAGTGCTTCAGCGGCCCATTAAAAAAGTTCCCTCGCTCCGCGACGTTACGATCGTCAATCTTTTCTACGAAAACTCTACGCGCACCCGTATTTCTTTCGAGCTTGCGGAAAAGCGGCTTTCTGCCGACACGATCAATTTCAGTGCCTCCGGTTCCTCGGTTTCGAAGGGAGAGACCCTGCTCGATACCGTCAACAATATCCTGTCGATGAAGGTCGACATGGTAGTGATGCGCCACAGCGCCTCCGGGGCCCCGCATTTCCTGTCGAAGCATATCCCCGCCGCCATCGTCAATGCCGGCGACGGCATCAATGAGCATCCCACCCAGGCCCTGCTCGATGCATTTTCGATCATGGAAGCAACGGCCAGCGACCTTCGGGGCGTAAAAGTGGCCATCATCGGCGATATCATGCACAGCCGCGTGGCCCAGAGCAATATTTACCTGCTCACCAAAATGGGCGCGGAAGTAACCGTTTGCGGCCCTCCGACCCTTATTCCCAAATACATGGCCGAGGCCTTCCCGGTACGCGTGGAATACAACCTGCGCAAAGCCCTGGAGTGGTGCGACGTGGCCAACGTGCTCCGCATCCAGCTCGAGCGGCAGAACCAAGTGCTTTTCTCGTCCCTCCGCGAGTACAGCCTTGCCTACGGCATCAACCGGCGCCTGCTCGAAAGCCTGGGCAAGCGCATCACCATCATGCACCCCGGGCCGATCAACCGGGGCGTGGAGCTGGATTCCGACGTGGCCGACAGCGACCAGTCCATCATCCTCCAGCAGGTGGAGAATGGGGTGGCGGTTCGTATGGCTGTGCTATATTTACTCGCCGGCGACCGACATTCCGGCTAAACCACCATCATGCGCATCGCACTCTTCCCCGGCACCTTCGACCCCGTCACCTTCGGGCATATCGACATCATTGAACGCTCGGCCCCGCTTTTCGATAAGCTTTACGTAGGGATCGGCATCAATGCCAACAAGCAGCCCATGTTCTCCGCCGAGCAGCGGGTAGCGTGGCTGAATGAACTCTTCCGCCACGATCCGAGGATCGAACCCGTGGTTTATGAGGGCTTGACCGTGGACTGCTGCAAAAAGCTCGAGGCCCGGTATATCATCCGCGGCATCCGGTATGTGAACGATTTTGAATATGAAAAGGCGATCGCGGATATGAACCGCAGCCTGGATGACGGCATCGAGACGATCTTTCTCACCTGCCTGCCCAAGTACACGTCGGTGGCTTCCACGCTCGTTCGCGATGTGATCCGCAACGGTGGCGACGTGTCGCAGTTCGTGCCGGAGCCGGTGCTGCGCTCGATCGGGGAGCTGGCCAAACCTCAGGAGCGATTCGCCTGACCGGTTACCAGGTCGAAGAGCGGGCGCAGCGAAGCGTGCGTTCCGGCGCGATAGGAGGCTAAATCCGGCCGTTTTACCCAAATACAGGCATCGATGCCCTCATCGGTCTGCGGGGCCAGTAAATCCTTCCTATTGCCCTGTAGGCGGTACCAGAACGATTCTTTGAGGCTTGGAATACCTTCGTACTGGTAAGCATGGTAGGTGACCAGCAGGGGTTCGCCCAGTTTCAGGTCCTGCAGCCCGGTCTCTTCCCGGATCTCCCGGACCGCACAGGCTTCTAGGCTTTCCCCTTCGTCCAGCTTTCCTTTCGGCAGGTCCCATTTACCCCTTCGGTGGATGAGCAGCACCCATTCCCCGTCTTCCACCACGCCTCCCGCCGCCTGTACCCTGGCAAATCGTTTCTGAAATACTTCGAAAAGGAGGTCCGGATCCGGCGATTCCAGTGCTATTGAACAGGGCGAGCCGGCGTGCAGCTGCCCGATGCAGGATTCCCAATCGAAATGCATGGGATCATCGACCCGGTATGTGGCCGTTGCGCTTCCGCCCTCGCCGATCGCGGTCAGGCTCAGGGTGTTCTCTTCGAAAAAGATAACAGGCATGTGCAAATGTATTGTTTCGGGAACGGTAGCCGATGAATACCTTCGCCGCATGACTGATGCCAAGATCACAGCGGAGAAGCTGTTACAGGCCGATGCGGTCCGCCTGCGTCCCAATGATCCCTTTACCTGGGCCAGCGGCTGGAAAAGCCCGATCTACTGCGATAACCGCAAGCTTTTATCCCTTCCTTATGTTCGGGAATATGTAAAAAGTGAGCTCTGCAACGTCGTGTTCGACAAGTATCCCGATGCGGAGCTGATCGCCGGCGTGGCTACTGCCGGTAATGCCAGGGGCGCCATGGTGGCCGACCAGCTGAAGCTGCCCTTCGTGTATGTCCGGCCCAAGCCAAAAGAACACGGTATGGGCAACCAGATCGAAGGGGCGTACCAGGAAGGACAGAAAACCGTGGTTATCGAAGACCTGATCTCAACGGGAAAGAGCAGCCTGCAGGTGGTAGAGGTGCTCCGTAAAGCAGGTCTCCAGATCCAGGGAATGGTCTCGATCTTCAATTACCGGTTCGCAATCAGCGAAGAAGCTTTTGCCCGGGAACAGGTGGAGTTCTACTCGCTCACCGACTATCCCAACCTGCTTGAACTGGCTGCCCAAAAGGGCCAGATCCGCCCCGAAGAGGGGGCCGTTTTGTTAAAATGGCGCGCAGACCCGGCCAACTGGACCGGACTTTCCTAATTTGTGGCAAATACTTACTTATGATAAGATTGCTCCTGCTTCTTGCCGTGCTGATCGGTGGCCTGGCGGCCTCTGCCCAGCCCCGCAACGATGTGAAAACCGTGGTGCTCAAAACACCCACCGTTCAGTGCGAGAAATGCGTAAAAAC
>CBHWDR010000439.1:0-3710 GCA_966112575.1 uncultured Chitinophagales bacterium | reverse complement strand
CCTGGGTATTCGAAGACGGCAGTTCCGAAGCGTATCTGATCAAGCCGGCCGCCCCTGCGAAGCCTCCTGCGAATACGCCGCAGGTATCCCCACCCGCAACTCCGGTTGCCGGCCCTTCCGGTTTCTATTTTTCCACGACCAACTTCGACGACGGCTGGACCAGTGTGGCCAGGGAAGACTTTGTGGAAGCCACGAAAGGGAATATAAAAGTCATTTTACATTATCCCAAAGAGGGAACGCGCGTACCCGCCGACCCCGACCCCTTCATCACCAACGCCTGGAACATCCTGGTGGCGCCCCGTTACAGCAACCTGCGCAATTACACCGGGGGCAAGTATGTCCTCGAGTTCGGCCGTGGCGTGATCACATCCGGAACCTTGCGCGAAAACGCAACTGGCAAGGATGTGTTTGTGGCCCTGTTCCAGAAATCGGAAACCCCCTTCATCGAGATCGTTTGCCCCGATGAGGCGGCATTCGTTGCCGCCTTCGGCTTCAGGCCAAAAGATGTGGCCTGGGACTGGAGCTCCGATACCTGGAAGCCGCTCGTTAACCTGTCTGGCCTGAACAAGTTCGCCGTTGCTGCTTCCGACCTGAAGGGCACCTGGACCAGCGACTTCAGTGGCGTGCAGCAGATGTACCACGTCTACACCGGCCAGTATGCGGGCATGAACATGAACCAGAGCAATACCACCTTCGACCTTGGTCCCGGCAATGCATACAAATGGCGGCTCCTCGTTGTACGCGGCATGGTTGGATCAGCGCAGTACATCAATGTGAAATCACAGGGCAAATTCTCCGTTCCCAATAACTGGCAGATCAGCTTTTCGGATATCGAAGGAAAACCCAAGACCTACAACGCTTATTTCTCCTGCATCAAAGGAGGCAGGCTGCTCTGGCTTTCCCCGGCCGAATACAAAAGCCCGAGCTGGGAAGCGTTCGGCCTGACGAAATGATCCTTTTCTGCGTACCTTGATCCCGGTGATCAAACCCTGAACCATGAGAGCCACCGGGATCTTTCTTTGCCTTTTCTTTCTTGCTGTGACGGGATTCGCGCAACGGATCAATACCGATCCGGTTTGCGGAACGGACACCATCGAGGTGAACCACCGCGACCTCAAATATGGAGGAGCCATTCGCTATCGCGCGCTGCGTTGTTACCGGCCCTCCAAGCTCGGGCTGCGCGTGGAACTAGGCGCAGCAGGCTTCCGCTACCAGGGTGGTACAAAAACCTGGCTCGGCGATCATGGAAGCGCTATGTTGGGGCTGGGTCTTGCTTTTCAAAACTGGACGGCTATCGTAAGGATGAAGGTCTGGACGATCCAGCCGGGGCGGACCCTGCTGGTGGGCAATGATACCCTGACCGGGGCCGCAGACCTGAACCCGGTGAAACTCGATTACCTGCTTGGCTACTCCTTCAACCTGCCGCACCACTTTTCCCTGGAGCCCTATTTGGGCTATTCGCGGAATCGGTTCTTTGTGATCAACGAAGAAGCACTGAACAAGGACCTGGACCTCCGCACCGCTAAAGGGATAGTGGCCGGTCTCACAGCGAATAAGTATTTCCCCACGAAACAGTACAATTTCATCGCGCTCTTCCTGAGTGCTGGTTACTCGTCCGCCCGGTTTTCCTCCGTCCACCCCAGCCTGGGCAGGGGCTATTGGGAGGCCGCTGCGGGAATCGCCTTCAAAGGTTTCCACCGGATCGAATACTTCCGGCGCCTGCCTGCCACGCCCTGAGGCGGGTTAAGAACTCCTTCACACCGCCACCGCTGCCGATTGCGTAATTTCGCGGCTTAAACGGCCCATTTGCAAGCACCGGTATTCCTGATCACGCCTCCATTCACCCAGCTGAATACGCCCTACCCGGCTACCGCCTACCTGAAGGGTTTTCTCAATACGAAAAACATCCTTTCGGTACAGGCGGACCTCGGCATTGAAGTAACCCTCGAGCTGTTCCGGAAAGAAGGGCTGGTGAAGCTCTTCGACCATATCGCGCAGAACGGACGGGCGCTCCAGGACAATTCGGAACGGATCATCGCGCTTCGCGAGGAATACCTCCTCACGATCGATGAAGTGATCGCTTTTCTCCAGGGTCACCGCCCTACCCTCGCCCACCGGATCGCCACCCGTGAATTCCTGCCCGAAGCCAGCCGGTTCGCGCAGCTTGACGACCTGCACTGGGCTTTCGGAAGCATGGGCCTGCAGGACAAAGCCAAGCACCTGGCCACGCTTTACCTCGAAGACCTCAGTGACCTGATCAAGGATGCGGTGGATGAGCATTTCGGCTTCAGCCGGTATGCCGAGCGGCTCGGGCGTTCGGCCAACAGCTTCGACGAGCTGCATGCCGTTCTTCAGCAGCCCTACACCTTCATCGACCACCTGCTCATCGATCTGCTGCGGAAGAAAATGGACGAGGTTCAGCCCCGGTTGGTCGCGCTTTCCGTTCCCTTTCCCGGCAATCTCTATACCTCCCTGCGCTGCGGGCAATTCATCCGGGCCAACTATCCCGGCGTGCAGGTGGTAATGGGCGGCGGCTTTGCGAATACCGAGCTGCGCTCCCTTTCCGACCCGCGCGTTTTCGATTACTATGATTTCATCACACTCGATGATGGAGAGGCCCCGATCGAGCAGCTCATCGCACTTGTTGAGGGCCGGACCACGTCGGATCAGCTCAAACGCACGTTCACGCGCATCGATGGCCAGGTGACCTATATCAACAACACGGCCTGTACCGATTACCGGCAGGGACAGGTCGGCACGCCCGATTACAGTGATCTGCCGCTTGACCGATATATCTCCGCCATTGAGGTGGTGAACCCCATGCACAGCCTCTGGAGCGATGGCCGCTGGAACAAGCTCACCATGGCGCATGGATGCTACTGGGGCAAATGCACGTTCTGTGATATCTCGCTCGACTATATCAAAAACTACGAACCGCTTGCCGCCGGCGTGCTCGTAGACCGGATGGAAGCCATGATCGCGCAGACCGGCCAGAATGGCTTTCACTTTGTGGATGAAGCCGCACCGCCCGCGCTCATGAAAGCGCTGGCCATGGAGATCATCCGCCGCAAGCTGGTCGTCAGCTGGTGGGCCAACGTGCGGTTTGAAAAAAGTTTCACGCGCGACCTATGCCTGCTCCTTAAAGCTTCCGGGTGCATCGCCGTCAGTGGCGGACTCGAAGTAGCCTCCGACCGCCTGCTGCAGCTCATCCAAAAAGGGATCACGGTAGCCCAGGTGGCCCGCGTCTGCAAGCATCTTACCGAAGCGGGGATCATGGTTCATGCCTACCTGATGTATGGCTTCCCTACGCAAACCGAGCAGGAAACCATCGACTCGCTGGAAATGGTCCGGCAGCTGTTCGAGTCGGGCGTGCTGCAGTCGGCCTTCTGGCACCTCTTTACCATGACGGCGCATAGCCCGATCGGCCTCGAGCCGGCCAAATTCAAGGTAAAACGCGTCAGCGAAGCTGTGGGCACTTTCGCCAACAATGACGTGGACCACATTGATCCCACCGGCGGCGATCATGAGCGCTTCGGGTTCGGACTGAAAAAAGCACTGCTCAATTATATGCACGGCGCCTGCTTCGACTACCCCTTGCAGAAATGGTTCGACTTCAAGGTGCCGAGAACCTCCATTACGCCCGGCTATATCCGCAGCGCGATCGAGGACATCGAATTCGGCTATCGCCTGACGCGCGCCGGTTGCCAGGT
>CBHWDR010000438.1:0-3724 GCA_966112575.1 uncultured Chitinophagales bacterium | reverse complement strand
GGCTTTCGGGGAGGTTGACCTTTTCTTCTGTTTATTACCCTGAGCGCGGAGGGACGCAAAGAGGTTCCCGACTTTTAGTCGGAAGTAGAAGATCCTGCTTAACGAAGGAGAGGTGTGCCTCTAGCTTTGAGGTACTTGTATTCCGTGGGCGCCAGCGCCCGCCTTCGCGGCCTTAGCGACGGAGGGATAAACAGAGTAAAAGACTGCCACTTAACTGAATGATTCAGCCACAGAGGCGATCAAAACAAATTCTTTGCGTCAAACCTACGCCACCGAACGCTCAGAAAAGCCGACATAAAGAAAGCAGCAATCCATCGGTGAAATCCGTGCAATCCTGTGCTATCCGTGATTCAAAAAAGAAGTCCCGACTAAAAGCCGGGACATTCATTCGTGATGATTTATTCAATCCGCGGTAATTCGCGTTGTTTCTCTCTATCGAGCCTCTGCCATGTCGGGGATCGCTTCCACCTTGTAGGCGCCGGCGTCAAGCTTGTCCTTCGTTTCGGAGAAGGCGCGCAGGGTCTCATCGATGTCGGCCTGCGTGTGGGCGGCCGTGGGGATGAGGCGGAAGATGATGTGTCCTTTCGGGATCACAGGATACACTACTACTGAAGCGAATACACCGTAGTTCTCGCGGAGGTCCATCACCATGGCGGTCGCTTCTTCCACGCCACCCTTCATGTACACGGGGGTAACGGGGGTGTCGGTCTTGCCGATATCGAAGCCGCGGGATTTCAGGCCATCCTGGAGCTTGGTGGCATTCTCCCAAAGCTTTTCCTTCAGCTCGGGATGGTTGCGCAGCAGCTCGAGGCGCTTAAGGTTACCCAACGTGAGCGGCATGGGCAGGCTCTTGGCGAAGATCTGCGAACGGATGTTGTAGCGGATATAGTCGATGATGGCCTTGTCGCCGGCAACAAAAGCGCCGATGGAAGCCATCGATTTGGCGAACGTAGAGAAATACAGGTCGATCTGCTCCTGCACACCCTGCTCTTCACCGGCGCCGGCGCCGGTTTTGCCGAGGGTGCCAAAGCCATGGGCATCGTCTACCAGGAGGCGGAACTGAAATTTCTTCTTCAGTTCGGCGATCTCTTTCAGCTTACCCTGGTCGCCGGCCATGCCGAACACGCCTTCAGTGATCACGAGTATACCTCCGGCATTCTGCTTTTCGATCAGGGCCGTAGCGCGCTGCAGCTGCTTTTCGAGGTCTTCCAGGTCATTGTGCTTGAAAACATAACGGTGGCCGGGGTGTAGGCGCACGCCGTCGATGATGCAGGCATGGCTTTCGGCATCGTACACGATCACATCGTGGCGGCTGCAGAGCACGTCAATGATGCTCACCATACCCTGGTAGCCATAATTCAGGAGGCAGGCGTCTTCCTTGCCTTCAAACTCGGCCAGTTCTTTTTCGAGTTGCTCGTGAAAATTGGTGTTGCCGCTCATCATGCGGGCACCCATGGGCGAAGCCAGTCCGTAGTCGCGGGCCGCGTCGGCATCTGCTTTACGCACCTCGGGGTGGTTCGCAAGGCCGAGGTAGTTATTGAGGCTCCAGACGATCATATCCTTGCCACGGAATTTCATGCGGCTGCCGATCTCGCCTTCCAGCTTGGGGAATGCGAAATAGCCATGCGCGCGCTCACGGTGCTGTCCCAACGGACCGTAGTTTTTCACAAGACGTTCAAAAAGATCAGCCATAATCGAGTTTGTATTTTATAGTTTATGGTTTGAGGTTGGACCGGGCGCAAAATTACGCATTTTGCCGGAAAGGCCCGCCCCGTCAATAGCGCAGCACCTCTACAGCCATCATCCAACGGTCATTTTCTTTTCGCCAGATGTGCAGGAACGCGTCCTTCTTCCCTTTGTAGCGCAGGCTTCCGTAAACATAGGCGAGGTCGCCGCTCCGTGCCATGCCCGATCCGCTGACCTCGAATTCCAGTTCCGATGGGGTGGCGGCGATCAGCAATTCCCGGGCTTCCGGCGTGGCCGCTACCGGTGAACCGTTCCGATGCAGGTAGCTGATCGACGAAACCTGGTCCTGGTAGGCTTTCGGGCCACGGCGGTTCAGGCTTTCGATGAAGATCTGTTCGGTCTTCAGGACCTCTTCCAGCTGCCCCGCCGGCGTTTTTGGTACTTCGCGAAAGCGGATCTCTTCCTTCCCGGATACGACAGGCGCACCACCCACGCCGATGTCGACAAGGAATTTCCAAGCGCCCGTGCGGTCGGTGGTCCAGACGGTCGTGAACTGACCCCGCCCGGAAACCGTGTCATTTATTCCGTTCCGGAAAGTCCAGGGGCCGGTGGAGAAGCCAAAGTCTTTGGAGGCGGCCAGCTCGGCAAATTGGGGATGCCAGTCGAGGATGCCGGGGCGGTTCTCGCAAAGCGTCCAGGTTTTGAGGCCGTTGACGGCTTCGCCTTTTTCAAACAGCACGGAATTGGAGTCCATGTAGTGCAGGAAGGCGGCGCGGGTGCCGTTCTTTACCGAGTGTGCGGCGAAGCTCTGCTCTGCCTGCACGAGTCCTTCTATGGTACGTTGTGCGTGTGCTGCAAAGCCGGCCAGGAGGCCCGCCAGGAGCGCGAAAACGAGGTGGCGATTCATCAGGACATAGTTAGGCAAAACTTCCGTGAAATTTCTGTTAACGCCCGTTCGTGGAGCACGAAAACTTAATTTTGCGGCCTAAACAATCCCTGGCTTCATGAAGCGGATGCTGTTCCTTACCCTGCAGGCTCTTTTCGCGATCTGTTCCTTCTCCCAAACCATGCAAAGGCCGAAGTTGGTCGTTGGTATCGTGGTCGACCAGATGCGTCCGGATTACATCGACCGCTATTACGACCGTTTTGGAAATGGCGGCTTCAAGCGCCTGCTGCGCGAAGGCTTTGAGTGCAGCAACACTTTCATTCCCTACACGCCCACTGTTACCGCGGCCGGGCATTCCAGCATCTACACAGGCAGTGTGCCGGCCTTGCACGGCATCATGGGCAACAGCTGGTACGACCCCCAGACAAAGAAGACGCCTTATTGTGCCGATGACCTCTCGGTCAGAGCCGTAGGCAGCAACTCCAGCCAGGGGCAGATGTCGCCGCGCAACCTATGGGCGTCGACCATCACCGATGAGTTACGGCTGGCCACGAACTTCCGAAACAAGACGATCGCCATCGCTATGAAAGACCGGGGCGCGATCTTTCCGGGTGGCCATACCTCCAACGGAACTTTCTGGTTCGACAACGCCACCGGCGGATGGATCAGCAGTACATTTTATATGAACGAGCTGCCGGCCTGGCTGCAGCAATTCAATGAGAAGCATCTGGCCGACAGCTATATGAAAAAGCCCTGGGAGCTACTTCGACCGGCAAACACCTATGTGCAGAGCACGGCGGACTCGAATGCCTACGAAACGAAGCTGCTCGGCGAGGATGTGAGTTTTCCGCATGTGATCACAACCGGGCCCAATCGCTATGAAGCGTTCCGCTACACGCCCATGGGCAACTCCTATACGTTCGATATGGCCCGCGCCGCGGTGGAAGGGGAGCAGCTGGGCACGCGGGGCATCACGGATTTCCTGGCGCTCAGCTTTTCCAGCACCGACCTGGCCGGGCATAGTTTCGGCCCCAACTCCATAGAGGTGGAGGATATGTACCTGCGGTTCGACCTGGACCTGGCAGCTTTCCTGAACTACCTCGACGCCCGCGTGGGCAATGGCCAGTACCTGCTGTTCCTGACCTCCGACCA
>CBHWDR010000437.1:0-3730 GCA_966112575.1 uncultured Chitinophagales bacterium | reverse complement strand
TAAAATAAACACCAGGCTCCAAGCCGCTAATATCGAGCGATGCGGACATCGAACTACCGGTGGACGTGAGCGTCAGCGTTCGCAGCAGCCGTCCGCCCACATCGGACAGCTGAATACGAACCGGTCCTGCACGCTGGGTGAATTGAAGATTCATCTGGCCGCGAGCCGGGTTGGGAAAAGCCAGGACAGAAGACGTTGCGTCGTATCGAACCGCCACGATGTTGCTGTAGCCCGTGGAGCCGTTGTTATTTACAAACAGGAGTCGATAAAAATTGATGCGTCCGTCGGGTTGGGTATGCAGATATCCGTATTGACGGGTCTGCGAACTATTGCCTGCGGCAGCCACTGTAGCGACCGTCTGGAAATTGCGCCCATCCCGGCTGTGCTGCACTTCGAAATGACGGAGTTCCTGCTCACCAAATGTGTTCCAGCGTAACTGGACCGCGGCAGACTGACGAATGGCGGTCAGCGGGGAAAGCTGAACCGGCAGGGGTGATCCGACATTGATCAGGCGGGCGAGTGCGATGGACGAGCCACCGGCATTGGTGATCCCGGAAAATAAAAGATAACCCATGCCCGATATGATGTCATATCCAATATCGTTTCCGCCGAAGTCGACCACGGTCCTTCCCCCGGACCCGAACGTCGGATCCAAACTGCCGCCGGGAAGGATGCGCGCAGCCACGAAATTATTATCGGTGAAGCCAAAGCCGCTACCGGAGGCGCCGCCGAGCACGATCTTGTTATCGCCCTGCACAAATACACTATAGGCCGTTTCCTGCTTACCCAAATCAACGGAGCCTCTTCCCGTGCCTGCGCCATATCCCGGATCCGGGGTACCGTTCGCCCCATAGACGGCATAGGCCAGGTCGTACCCGGTAGCACCCTGGTCGGAAAGCCCTGCAGCCACGACCTTACCCGAGCTATGCAGATAAATGGAATAACAAAGGTCGTCAAGCGAAGAACCGAAATCGGTTTCCACGATGCCATTCGTCCCGAAATTACCGGGGGTGTTATCGATCGCGCCGGTGGCCGTATACTGTGCGAGTGCAAAATCGTAGTCGGAACCGCCCGTTGACGTAAACCCTCCGGCGATGAGTTTCCCGTTGGGGCGAAGCGCAAGCGAGCTGATCACATCAAGCGAATTGATACCGGTGACCGTGATGCCACTGCTGCCGAACGTATTATCCAGGGCCGTAGCATTGGCGTTGTATTGTGCAACCGTGAAAAAGAAAGAGCCGAATGTGTTCATGCTATAACCGCCAAGAATGATCCTGTTGTCGCCACCCGGACGAATGGTAATCGCGTAAGCAGCAGCATCCGACTGGATCAGGGTAGTGCGTTTCCCATTGGAACTGCCGCCAAAGCTGTTATCGATCGTGCCGTCGGTATTGAAACGTGCCAGCGCGAATGAGCTTACAGATGCTGCAGAGACACTATAGCCGCCGAGCACGATCTTTCCGTCGGACTGAAGTGCAAGGCCGGTTGCATAATCATCACCGCCAAAATCGGTTGTGATGTAGCCCACGCGGCTGGGTCCGGCCCCATTCAGCGCACCGAAAGTAGCATCGAGGCTGCCGTCGGCATTAAAGCGGGCAAGCCCGAAATCCGTGTTCGTTCCATTGGAAACCGTAAATGTGACCAGGATCTTATTACCTGGAGTGAGCAGTAACATGCGTTGGCGATTGGTGGCATCTACTGTTCCGCTTACCTGGTTAGTGACTCTGCCACCCGTGCCCCAGGATCCGTCCAGAACTCCGTCCTGCCCCTGCGCATGCGTCATGATCAGTACAGCGAGAAAAGCGCAAATGTTCTTCATCAGCGTTAGTTCAACAATTGGTTAATACAGTTAAGGAAAGGTTTCCGGAGATTGGATCTTAAAGATAAGGCGAAGAACAAAAATAAGCCCCGGCAACGGTTTTAGCCACTTCGCACAGGCATTTACCTCACCTTCAGCCAATTCGGCTCGTTCTTGCAGACAGCCGCGCTTTATCGCAGCTCTCATATATACGAAAAAAATCGGAAAATAGCTGCATATCCGGAAAAAATACCCTTGGACATCCAGAACTTCAGCATCTTAAAACGTTGACTATTATGTTCTTAAGTTTAAGGATCAGGAATTGACCCTCCCAGAATAGGGCAAAAAACGACTGGTTGCCGGCTACCGGCGGCGGTAGCTTTGCTCCAGATGAAAAACCCGTAATACGCTTCATCCTTGCTTGCCGTATCCGATTGCTCCTGTAGAATAGGGCTAATCTAAAAACTG
Organism: uncultured Chitinophagales bacterium; assembly: GCA_966112575.1. Classification (GTDB taxonomy): domain Bacteria; phylum Bacteroidota; class Bacteroidia; order Chitinophagales; family Chitinophagaceae; genus Flavisolibacter. The sequence continues at coordinate 1,464 of CBHWDR010000437.1, read as the reverse complement.
AAGAACATGAAAAAGCAACAGATGAACTCCTCCCTTTCCCGCGTGCTCCTTATCGCCGCATTCGCACTTCTCTCGGCTGGCGCCCATGCCCAGTCTACAGCCGTAGCGCCGCAGATCAGCTATCTCGGCAAGCTCAATGGCAAGCCGGTAATCCAGGTAGAGATCGTGAACTCGGCCGCTTCGCCGCTCACGATCAGCCTGCAGAATCCCGAAGGCGAACTCCTGTACTCCAGCCGCTTTACTGAGGCGCGCTTCAGCCGCAAGTTCATGATCGACCCCGAAGAGTCGAACGACATCCAGCTGACCGTGATCCTCACCAATGGCAAGCAGCGCGAATCCCGCGTGATCCGCCTGAGTTCCCAGCCCTACGTTCGCGAAGACTTTACCGTGACGATGCGTTAGTACCCAGGCAGGATGTGCACTGAAACGCACATCCTGCTTACCTTTCTCCCATGTTGCAACGAATCGCCATCCAGGGGTATGAAGGCAGCTTCCACCACATCGCCGCAAACGCTTTGCTGGGAAAGGAAACCGAAGTCCTGCCCTGCGATACGTTTCGTGACCTGGTTCGACTGGCCGCGCAACCGCGCAAGGCCGAAGGCGGACTGATGGCGATCGAGAACTCCATTGCCGGCTCCATCCTTCCCAATTATGCCCTGCTTCAGACTTCCGACCTGGTCATTACCGGTGAGGTCTATCTCCGCATCGGGCAGCACCTCATGGTCAACCCCGGCGTGCGCCTGGAAGATATTCGCGAAGTCCATTCCCACCCCATGGCCCTGCTGCAATGCATGCAGTACCTCGAGAAGCATCCCCACTGGAAACTGGTGGAAACGGAAGACACGGCCCTGAGCGCCCGGCTCGTCCACCAGCATCGCAAAAAGCATGTTGCAGCGATCGCCAGCCGCCTGGCCGCCGAGCTGTATGGGCTGGAGCTGATCGCACCGAATATCCAGACCGTGCGAAAGAACTTCACCCGCTTTCTCCTCCTCCGACGCGGACCGCAGGAAGCGGCGCCGGAGGCCAACAAGGCCTCGATCCGCTTTGTTACCGATCATCATCGCGGCAGCCTTGCTCGCGTGCTGACGGCGATCGCCGATTGCGGTGTGAACCTGAGCAAGCTGCAGAGCCTCCCGATACCGGAAGCCGAATGGACCTATGCCTTCCATGCCGACCTCGAGTTTGAAGAAGCTGCCCAATTAGCGGCCGCCCTCGACGCGATCCGGGAACGCGCCGGTTCGCTTCGCGTATTCGGTCAATACCACAAAGGGGTAACGGTCAGCTGATGTTTCCATGGAAATTCCGAATGCCCGGGTAAGTGTTATCAACTAAGGACGACAGAAAATCTTCCGATCGCTGGACTGCCATCCATGCCGGTCTTAGCTTCATTCAACGTACACGTCAACGGCTTCACCCTTAATCCATGCACATGCCTCTAGGTTTTCAGCTGGTATTCGACCAGAC
>CBHWDR010000436.1:0-3732 GCA_966112575.1 uncultured Chitinophagales bacterium | reverse complement strand
TGTTTGGTGCCGTTTCACCCTCGGGTCGCTTGCCGGTCAGCTTCTACCGCTCGCTCGACGATTTGCCCGATTACCGCAACTATTCCATGCAGGGGCGTACCTATCGTTATTACGAAGGGCCGGTTCTTTATCCCTTTGGCTTTGGTCTTAGTTATACGGAATTTTTATATAAGTGGAAGGCGCAGCCAAGGGTGAATGGAGCCAGCATCCGCTTATCTGTGGAGCTGGAGAACCGGGGCAAGATGGCAGCCGATGAAGTGGTCCAGGCCTATGTAGATTACCCTGACGGTGCGCGCATGCCGGTGAAGGAGCTGAAAGCATTCCGTCGGGTTTTCGTGCAAAAGGGCGGCAAGCGTATTGTGGATCTGGAGATCCCCCTGTCCGAACTGCAGAAATGGGACCTTTCCACCGGTGCCTGGAAACTTTACCTGGGCAGCTACCGGATCGTGGTGGGCGGACACTCGGCTGACGAGCGCCTGGAGAGCCGGCTCTCCTTTTAAGGAGCCGTTGATCGATCCGATTCCCGATTATCCGTTTCGGCGGTTATATTTACTGCAATCTGTGTCTCATGAAACAAGCCACTTCTTGCTTCGTTCTTGTGCTCCTGGCAAGCTTGCTGTCCTGCACCCGCGGTTCCGAACCGGAAAGGGTATATGATTTCTGTCGCGTTACGCGGGTGTATTCGCCCGGAACGGATACCGGCTTCTCGGCCATGAAACTGTTTTACGACAACCAGGACCGCCTGGTCCTCATCGACGGGGCCACCGACGAGCGAATCGATTACCTGCCGGGACAGATCCGCATGTATTATCTTTCTTTCGATCCCGGGACCTATACGGTTTACCTGCTCAACCCTGATTCGACTGCCCATACCTCGCTCAACTACAATGCCGGCACCCGGATGGATTCGACGCTTTATTATTATGATGCGGAAGGCTATCTCGTGAAGTCGGTGCGCTTTACGCAGGCCTTCGGCAAGGATTCGGTGCTGCAATCCTTTGCCAATGGCAACCTGTCGCGGATCACCTATTATTCCAGCAATGGCAATATCAGCCAGGCGAATTTCGAGTACACCGACCAGCCGGCGAAGTCCTGGTGGTACCAGCAATTCGGTCCCTTTAATGCCAACGGCCAGTACTTTCCCTGGCTGGGCAAGGCCAACCGGAACCTCATTCGCACGGTCCGTTCCGAATTCAACGGCAACCCCGATCCTGCTACCATGAGTTATGAGCTGAATGCCAGCGGTTACGTCCGGACCTCCACCATGAGCTTCCTGGGAACGACGGACCGCAAGGTCTGGGAATACAGCTGCCGTTAGCGGCAACTGAGGAAAGTCATAAGAAATGCGTTCCTGCCCGGTTACCTTGTATACGATCGACCTGGTGTCGGTTTCAGATAAAATTGAACCAAATGGACGGGCTGGATCTTTATCTGGCCCTTTTTTTATGGTCTGTCTTTCCGACTCGAGGTGAGGAGGATCACGGAACCGGCTGTGGGTGGTCATTTGGGGCTGACGGGACATCGATGATTTTTGTGCGCACGAAAACCTGAAATACACCCATGCGCCGCACGCTCGCCCGATCGATTTGTTTTCTCCTGATCCTTTTCACGCAGAGCCTGCGGGCCCAAGGACCCCTGCAACAGGAGTTGGTCAGGCGGAAGGGCCATACCCAGTATCACCTGGTCCAGACCTTTTACCAAAGCAATGACTATCGTTACGCCTGGCTGGGGCAACCGGATCAGGTTCAGGAAATGCTGCGGTTGTTTCGCGAAGCGCCCTCGCTGGCGCTGGACACCAGGACGTATTCGAGTTCGGACTTCGATCGCTTCCTTTCGGGCACAACATTAAGCGGGCGGGACTCGGCCCGGATCGAGATCACGCTGACCGAGTCGGCCCTGCTGTTTTTCAGCGGGCTCCGGGGCGGAAAGAGCAAACCTGCGTTCCGCTACGATGGTGCGGGCTTCCGGCCCTCTTATGAAGACCTGCCTGCCCACCTGCACCGCGCGATCGGGAGTGGGCGGCTGGCCCAGCTGGCGGCCGATATGCAACCCAATAGCCCGGCTGACCTGCTGATGATCGCCCTGCTTCGGCGCTTGCAGTCGGTTCGACAGGCCAGTGGCTTCCGGGAAGTCTTTGCGCCGGTACAACCGGCGGAGCGCAACACCGCATTCTGGGAGCGCCTGTACTATTACGGCATCCATGATTCTACGACCATGCCGGCCAATGCGAGCCTGCGTTTGCAGCGCATCCGCGAAGCACAGCGGCTCTTCGACGTCAACGAAGACGGGAAGATCCGTTCCTCCTTCATCCAGGCACTGAACCGGCCGATCGAACAACGTATCCGGGAGCTGGTGGAAAGCATCAACATCGTTCGCTGGGCCGAAGCCTGGAAGCAGCAGCCGCTGAACGGCCTGCTGAATATCCCTGCCGCCCTGGCGCAGATCACGCAGGAAGGCCAAACGGTGCTCGTTACCAAAGTGATCGTAGGAAAGCCAACCACGCAAACGCCAACGCTCACCAGCGTGATCCGCGAAGTAGTGCTCTATCCCTACTGGTATGTGCCGCGGTCGATCGCCGTAAAGGAATTGCTGCCCGGCATCCGGCGGAACATCGGCTACCTGGAAGAGAACCGCTACCAGGTGCTGAACGACCAGGGAAAGGTGCTGAATCCCTATGCCATCAACTGGAGCGCCTATGATGCCTCCTATTTCCCCTTCACGATCCGCCAGTCGACGGGCTGCGACAATTCGCTCGGGCTCTTCAAATTCCAGTTCGACAACCCATTTTCCGTCTACTGGCACGATACGCCCAACAAGGGCTTATTCGCCCTTGCCCGGCGCTACCTCAGTCATGGCTGTATGCGCATCGAAAAGGCAGAGGAGCTGGGGCAATTCGTGCTGGGTGCCAACCGCGTTGCCATCGACACGCTCACCGAAAAAGGCTGCCTGCTCAACCAGAAGCCGATCGTTTTGCCGGTGGCCCGGCCGATGCCCATAGCGGTGGTCTATTCCACGGTTTGGCTGGAAGCCGATGGGCGCCTTCGCTTTTACGATGATGTTTATCGGAAGCGCCGCTGATCAGTAGTTCCCACCCGTTTTCTGTGCTGCCCTTTCCTTCTTCCGGAAATAGCCCCGAAGCAAAAAGCTGTGCTTGAGCGCTTCCATGTTCTCATCAAAATCCTTGTCGCTCGCGCTCACGTAGATGAGTGCCCCGTTCAAGGCTTCGGCAATGGCCGGGTCGTTAAGCAGCCGTCCAACCGTGCCGTTCCGGTTGTTGACCTGGGCATCGATCCCCGCCACGAGGGAGTCGGCGCGCTGCACCACAGAGTCGGTATGTTGGGCGATGTGGCGCAGCTTCTGAATTGTGGCGCGGATGTCGGTGGCCAGTGTGGTATCACTGATCAAGGTTCCCGCGGCGCCTTTGCCCGTGCGTACTTCCGCGATCAGGCGGTCGGCTTCAGCGATCGACCGGTTCAGTCCTTCCGAGCTGCGCTGGATATTCAGGAGCGTGGCGCGGATACGGGGTGAAAGCGTCGTGTCGTCAAGTACGGTCCAGATGGAATTAGGCCGGTTGAGGCGTTGCACGAAGCTCTTTAATTCGGATGCGATCACGGCGATGTCTTCAGGGATATGGTTCTCAAAGCGTATGCCCGCGCTGTCGAGGCCATTGCGGTGAATCACGGCGGCCTGATTCAAATAGCTGCGCAAGGGCAGGGCTTCGGGATTTCGAGG